>NC_008255.1:1387500-1691250 GCF_000014145.1 Cytophaga hutchinsonii ATCC 33406
GCCCAGGCCTGCACCGATGGGGATGCGTTTATGCAAGTGAATGTGAACAGGTGAGAGCGGATACTTTTCTTTCAGCAGGGTATACGTCTTAAGGCACAGATTAGAAGCAGATGTTCCCGGTATGTTATTGCCCGAACTGGTAAATACGGTTTCTTTTGCCGGAATGATCTCAAGCATGTCGTTCCACGGGATTGGATAAAAACACGTTTCAATGTTATGGTATCCATCCGGACGTTTGCTTAAAACAGATAAACCAAGATTGATCTTGGCATTTGGAAATGAGATCATTGTAATGTTGAAAGAATCCTGTCAAAAATAATACTAAAGTGGCTATATTGTAACATATTTCAGGAGAATGTTTTACAGTTCATTTATTAAGCCCTTCATCGATAAATTAATTGCCATAAGTACTATTGGGTGCACAGCTCCACTTTTCCTCCTGATTTCAATTGTAAATTATGCGCTGTATAAGAATGTTTTTTTTATACAGGAACGCACGGGTTTGCACATGAAACCGTTTCAATTGATTAAGTTTCAGACCATGAGAACGATACAGGATGAACACGGAGTACCTCTGGCAGACATGAAACGGGTCACCGGTTTCGGTAAATTGTTACGAATTACTTCTATAGACGAACTTCCGCAGCTATTTCTCGTACTTACAGGGAAGATGAGCCTGGTTGGGCCAAGGCCTTTGCCTGTGTCATATGATTGTTACTATACTGAAGAACAACGGTTACGTTTTGAAGCAAAGCCCGGTATTACCGGTCTGGCGCAGGTAAATGGCCGTAATGCAACATCGTGGGAGTCACGGTTTCAATTCGATAGTATGTATATTAAAAACAGATCATTCAGATTGGATATGCTTATTTTAGCGAAAACATTTTTTCAGCTGATGAAATTTAACGAAGTGAATGCTTCTGATTCTATAACTATGAAACCTTTTAAAAATTAATCGTATGCTTTTATATGGTGCCAGTGGCCACTCCAGAGTTGTTAAAGATTGTGTCATGACTTCAGGCGGTGAGGTGCATGCAATATTTGATGACAATCAGGATCTGATCAAACTGGATAACATTCCGGTTGTTGGGTATTATGACCCGGAATATGAATCGGCAGAACAGATCATTGTTACTATTGGTGACAATCTGATCCGCAAGAAAATTGTTTCTAAAATCAAACATGCTTTCGGTAAAGCAATTCACAGCGCTTCTACTGTTTCACCAACAACCGTTATCGGTGAAGGCACAGTGGCAATGCCGGGTTCTATTGTGAATGCGGGTTCAAGAGTAGGGAAACATTGTATCATTAATTCCAACGCTATTGTAGAGCATGATTGTGAATTGGGAGATTTTGTACACCTTTCCTCTAATGTGACCCTGTGTGCTGATGTAAATATTGGTGAAGGTACACACATCGGTGCGGGTTCAACGGTTATTCCTGGGAAGCAGATCGGCAAGTGGTGTGTGATCGGGGCGGGTGCTGTAATCATTCAGGACATCCCTGATTATTCCATGGTTGTGGGTGTTCCGGGGAAAATCATTCGTACACTTGTTAAGAAAACGGTATAATGCAGAAGCGTGTGTATCTCTCACCGCCGGATTTGTCCGGCAATGAATTCCGATACATACAGGAAGCATTAGAATCTAACTGGATTGCTCCATTCGGCCCCCAGTTAGATTCTTTCACGGAATTATTACAAACACAAACAGGTACATCTTTTGCAGTACCTGTTAATTCAGGTACTTCAGCGATTCATTTAGCATTGCTTGCGTTGCATATTCAGGAAGGGGATCTTGTTTTTTGTCCTACCTTCACATTTGCCGCAAGTATTTTTCCTGTGCTGTATCAAAGAGCTACCCCCGTATTTATTGATAGCGAATCACATTCATGGAACATGGATCCGGTATTACTGGAACAGGCCATTCTTGATTCCATAGAAAATAAACAGAAACCCAAAGCAATTATTCTGGTTCATATTTATGGCTTTCCGGCTATGCTGGATCAGATACAGGCTATTGCTGCTAAATATCATTTATACCTTATTGAAGATGCTGCAGAAGCGCTGGGCTCTTCCTACAAAAATAAAGCACTTGGTTCCTTTGGGCATGCAGGCGCGTTATCTTTTAATGGAAATAAACTGGTAACAGGCGGAACGGGTGGTGCTGTTATTACAAACGATGAAGAACTTTTTAATGAAGTGCGTGTACTGGCCAATCAAGCGAAAGAAGAAAAGCCGTATTACGAACACCTGCAGGTAGGATACAATTACCGGATGTGTAATCTAAATGCTGCTGTTGCATGCGCGCAGCTGGAACAGCTTGGACAAAAAATTAATAAAAAGAAACAGATACGTGCGTGGTATGCGATCCATTTATCTGGTGCAGCAAATATAAAACAGGCTGATGCAGGTATCGATAATGCCTGGCTCACCTGTGTTGAATTTGCATCTGCGGAATCGCCGGAGAAAGTTCGGCTGGCCTTGGAAGAAGAAAATATTGAGAGCAGGAATGTGTGGAATCCCATGCACAGACAACCTGTTTTTAAGGATTGTACAGCGTATCTGAACGGCGTTTCGGATGCTGTATTTGCGAACAGCCTGTGTCTGCCCTCAGGAACACAACTGATTGAAAAAGATATTATTCACATTACTGATATAATTAAGCGCAGTCTTTAATTTGTACAATTTTGATTCGCGTGCCTGAAATAAATATTTGTCCGTTCGTGACATTTTTAAGAACTTACAAACTATAAATAAACGATCGATCATGAAATCCTTTTTTAAGAACATTCTATTGTCCATTAGTTTGGTATGCTGTTCATTTCTTGCTCTTGCAGGCGATGAAGCATTTGAAACTTCTTTTAAGAAAATTGAAACCTATTACGAAAAAGGAGATTATAAATTAGGCATCCGTTCCGCAGGAATATTAATAAACAGCATGACCAGTTCCGGCAAAGCAGGTTCACTGGTGCTGGCCCGTGCATACTTTTTATATGCAAAAGGTTCGGAGCTGGATGGTAATTTTAAAGCGTATGAAGAATACATGTTTAAAGGCGACCGCGAACTGCAGAAGTCTTCAAAGGATGATGTATACCAGTATGCAAAGTCTGTGAATTATGCCATTGATACTTATTTGTCTTACGGAGATTATGTAAACGCGTCAAAATATTTAGGGGATATCTATGGTATCATTGCTAAAGGCGGGTTGAGCGATTCGGGTTTATATTATGATTTGAAAAAAAGTTCGGTGATCACTTTTTATCGCCAGGGTTTTTATATCAAAGCACAAAAAGGTTTAACGGAAATTATTGCGTTCAGAAAAAGAAACATTGTAACAAGTGAATTAAAAACTGATCCGAAAACCGGTAAACAAAAAGTAGTTAAAGTTTCCGGTATGGACCTGATCCTGCGTAAACGTGCGTATGCGCGTATGCTGAACATGCAGGCAGAGATGTATCTGGATAACGGCAATTATAAATCTACCGATTCGATCCTGAACCTGACCAGCGAATGGATAAAGAAAAATGTTGGAACGAAAGATCTGTGTTATGTCGAAAATCTCTTTTATAAAGGACGGCTGGCAGAAACAGTAGGTACAAAAAAAGAAGCAAACCGGTTATACGACCTGGCGTATAACACACTGTTAAAAACAAAGTACGGCAGATACAGGAATTACAGCCGGGAAGCCATTATGATTTTTGAATACCTGATCCCGACATACCGTGTAACCAGCCAGAGCAGCGATTTCAGAACCAAGTCTGAAATGTTTGACGTACGTGTTACACGCTATTATGGAAAAGATAATTACTACTACAGCAAAGTCATTTTCCTGGAAATTCAGGATCGGTTTTTATCAGAGGACTGGAACGGCGCAGTAAAAAATATTGATAAGATTTTAAACAAAGAAGGCATGATTCCGAAGGTTCACCTGGATCGTGCGTTCCTGCTGAAAATATTAGCCGATGCGTATATTGAATTAGATCGTTACGATGAAGCAGAAGCAGCCATTGAACAGGCTACTCAGATTAAATTAGCCCTGCTGGGTGAAGCATCTCCGAATTATCACATGCAGCTGCTGGACCGTGCCACGTATTATGTAACGTATACGGATAAATTTAAAAAAGCAGAAGAGACATATAAATATAGCTTGAATCAGGTGGTAAGTAAAGAACTTGATCATCAGCACAAACAATATGTAACCTACCTGTATCAGGAAGCAAAGCTTTTTGAATTGACAGACCGTTTTGATGAAGCACAGAAAATTGCCGCTGAAGCTACTGCTATTGTTGTGGCACGATATGGCAAGTTGAGTGTGAACTATGGAACTGCTTTGCAGACACAGGCAAACCTGGATATCTCTCAGGGGAATTACGGCGACGCAGAATTGAAACTGGCAGAAGCATTGGCATTGTTCAAAAAATTTGCAACCGATAAAGATAATTTAGAATACGCAAAAGTGCTGGAAACGCAGGCGCGTTTATTTATTATCGAAGGCTTGTATGAAGATGCGGAGAAAAACCTGAAGAAGGCATATAAGCTGTCAAAGAAAACACTTAAGTCGTCTAAACTGTCGTCCTCTATCGAAGAGCTTGCAATTCTATACATTCATATCGGAAAGTATCAGGAAACGGAAGATGGTTTAATAAAATCCATTCAATTACGAGAAAAACGTTTTGGTATTGATAACAGAAGTTTGATCAATCCACTGAATCAGATTGGGTTTCTGTATTTCATTAAAGGAGATTATGCCCGTGCTGAAAAGTATGCAACACGCTCCATGACCATTTGTAAAAATACATTCGGTACGAACTCGATCCGTTATGCAGAAGCAATGAAACTGTATGCCGATATACATACAGCTATTGGTGATTATAACACGGCTCAGGTAACCATATTAAATGTAATTGATATTTATAAAAAATTATATGGCGAAGATCACATTCAGGTAGCATTGGCCAAAAATGATCTGGCGCTGATCAAGTATTATAACAAAGGAGATAAGAATGAAATTGAAAAACTGTTTCTTTCTTCTTTGAAAACCATTAAAACGGAACTGAATGAAAATACGCCCATTTATGCAGAAGTGTTAAAGAACCTGTCGCTGTTTTACCTGGAGACGGGTAAAGAAGATAAGGCAGATGTAAATCTGGAAGCCGCAAATAAAATCTGGGTTGAAAAATTTGGTACTGCAGACAGACATGCGGCAGATTATAATTACCTGAAAGGGTTGATCTATTACAGAAGAGGCAAATATGTAGATGCCAATATGTCTTTCATTAAATCAAAAGATATTTATTCTTCTTCATTCAGTACAAGCCATCCGGATTATACAAAAGCTCTTTGTAAAAGCGGACAAATGTATTTCATCCTGAAAGATTATGACAACGCTGTTAAGTCGTACGATGAAGCGATTAAAGGATACCTGAATTTTATTTCCGTTCAGTTCCCTGCATTAAGTGAACGTGAAAAGATGAAAGCCTGGAGTGTAATTAAAACCGATTTTGAGTTTTACTATTCAATGGCTTATCAATTACGTGCCGACCGTCCGGATCTGATGGGGAATGTGTACAATATGACCATTTCAACAAAAGCATTGATGCTGAATTCATCCATTAAAGTGCGTCAGCGCATTTTAAACAGCGGAAATCAAAGTATGATTGATGCGTATCAAAACTGGATCGGTAAAAAAGAATATTTTTCAACCGTATTGTCCATGAGTAATACGCAGATTCAGGAAAACGCCATTAATAAGGTTGAACTTCAAAAGGAGATTGAATCTCTGGAAAAATATCTTTCTGAATCTTCTGAATTATTTGCACAGAGTTATGAAAGCAAACTGGTATATGACTGGAAACAGTTGAAAGGTATGCTGGCTCCGAATGAAGCGGCCGTTGAGATGATCCGTTTCAGATACTTTACAACAAAGTTTACAGATACCATTGTGTATGCTGCATTGGTGCTGCATAAAGAAACGAAAAATTCTCCTGAAATTGTTGCGATGACAAACGGTAAGGAAATGGAAAGCCGTAATGTTAAATATTACCGTAACTGTATGAAGTTTAATATTGAAGATAAATTTTCATACGATGTATACTGGAAGAATATTCAGGCTTTGATACCCGCAGCCAAAACACGTTTATATATTTCTCCTGAAGGAGTGTATAATCAGATCAATCTTGAAACATTAAAAGGGCCGGATGGAAAATATCAGCTGGAGAAATATCAGTTTGTGCAGGTTGCCAATACAAAAGATATCCTGGTGGATGGTTATAAAAAGCAGCGTAAAACAGCGTCCGGTGAAACGGCCACTAAAGTAAAAGAATCAAACATTGTACTGGTAGGTAATCCAACGTATTATCCGGCTGCGTTGTCGGAAGATTATGATAAGACCATACCGCAGCTTCCCGGTGCTGAAAAAGAAGTAAAAGATATTAGTGTATTGCTGAAGCAAAACAATATTTCATCTGAACTGATTATGGAAAGCGCAGCAACAGAAGATAAAATCAAATCATTAAAGAGTCCGCGTTTCTTTCACATTGCCACACACGGTTATTTCCTGCCCGATATTCAGCAGTCTGGTTTTGATTCGGAACTCGAAAATGAATCTTCACAAAACCCGCTCTATCGTTCAGGTTTACTCGTTGCGAATGGCGGTACATTATTAAACGACCCCGACAATGTTGATTTTAACAGTGAAGATGGTTTACTGACTGCGTATGAAGCAATGAACCTCGACTTTGATAATACAGAACTTGTTTTGTTAAGTGCCTGTGAAACCGGTCTGGGTGATGTACAATTGGGTGAAGGCGTATACGGGTTACAGCGATCGTTTATTGTAGCAGGTTCTAAAAACCTTGTGATGAGTTTGTTTAAAGTATCCGATGAAGTAACCGGCGATCTGTTAAATCAGTTTTATACCAATTGGGTAAAAACAGGAAATAAACGTCAGTCGTTATACGATGCCAAAGTATATATTCTGAAAAAATACCAGCAGCCGATCTATTGGGGGGCATTTGTACTGGTTGGTTTGGATTAACGTAGGGGCGAATTGCATTCGCCCGTGATGGCATTCGCCCGTGATGGCATTCGCCCGTGTATATTGCATTCGTCCGTGTGTGTTGAGGGGCGAATGCAATTCGCCCCTACGCCACTGGCAGGATTACGTTAAAGGCTGTACCTGCACCCGGTTCGCTGGTTACAGTTATCAGGCCATGATGGTTGTCAACAATCTTTTTACAAAGTGCCAGTCCGATACCTGTTCCTTCGTATTTGTCTTTTGAATTCAGACGTTTAAAAATCGTAAAGATCTGCTTGGCATGCTTTTGATCAAAGCCAATGCCATTGTCTTTAAAAACAAGTTCGATGTATGCCTGTCCGGAAGACAGTTCCGTATTGCCGGTTACTTCATCATCCGTGAGATTACGGCAGGAAATAGTTAACAGCGGTTTCTCCGTACTGAATTTAAGCGCATTGTTTATAAGGTTATAGAACAGCTGATACAGTTGCTGTTCAATACCATTGATCACAGGTAGTGGTGTAGATTTGATTATTGCACCTTTTTCTTCTATAATTAATTCTACATCTGTTTTAACATGCTCCAGTACGTTTTGAAGGTTTGTTTCAACAAATGTATTTGCGCTTTGTGATAAACGTGAATAATTTAAAACATCTTTAATCAAACCACTCATACGTGAAGCCGCAGAATCTATTTTATCCAGGTATTTTTTTGAACGTTCCTTATCCGTAATATTTAGTTCAAGCAGTTCTGTAAAGCTTTGTATTTTTCGTAAAGGTTCCTGCAAATCATGACTGGCAATGTATGCAAACTGTTCAAGATCGTGGTTCGATTTGTTTAATTCATGAACTTTTTCTTCCAGCTTGCCCTGATAATTTAACAATTGCTTTTGAATGCTCTTCAGTTCAACATTGTTTTTTAATGTTTCTTCAACTACTTTCTGTGCATGTATGTCAACAAAGAAACCTGTCCAGCTGGTAATCTGGTTCAGATCATTTTTTACAGGCACAAGCGAGATCAAATGCCACAGCGCTGACTCTGCTGTTTTTGATTTTAGTTTTGCCTGCGCACGGAAATGTGTTTGATTCGTTTGAGCCTTTTCCCACTCATCACGTACCTGCTTTGTATCGCTGCTATTTACCAGGCTGGTCCATTCTGTTTTTCCACTCTGAATTTCCAGCATTCCAAAATAATCTTTGAGCCATTTATTTGCATAGGTGAGGTATCCGCCGCCATTAGCTGTAAACATCATTAAAGGAAGCGTCTCCGTGAGCATTTTATATTGTACTTCACTGTCTTTAAGCTTTTCAGAAACTTCCAGCAACTGAATATTCTTTTTGCGCAGTTCATCGTAGGGAGATAACGGCAGTTCTCTTTTAAAATAATTGATAAACGACTGCATGCGCGTATCATTGATCAGCCCGCTGAAGTTGATCTTTTGAGTCAGTATCACTTCTGTGGTATCTTTTTGCCTGTCAATTTTGAGCGTGTCAATTAATCTCTGTGCATACTTGATAGCTTCAGAATGTTTTCGTTCAAATGTATCGTTGGTTTGCAAAACGGCAACCAGTTCCTTTCGGTTGTTGGGTAATACATGAATTGAAAGTGTAAGGCTGGAACGGTTGAATTCATCGCCGATCAGACAGCGTGATATTTCCGATACAGCTGTTGCAAAAGATGTCTGTACGAGTACCGAAAGCCCGCATAGCTCGGCGAGTTTCATACTGCGTTTGTGTGAAAGGATCAGATCCATTTCATTTTCAAGATTTATCTTTACAATTTCAATCATAAAACTTTCACAATTAATACAGTCATATCATCTGTACGGCGTGCATGATCTTTGTAGATTGCTGCAGCCAGAATCATCGGGTCATATTTTAAAATAGAGGGGTAGTGCAGCAGATCCCATCGTGTCTTAATACCGTCTGAGCATAAAATCA
This sequence comes from Cytophaga hutchinsonii ATCC 33406, assembly GCF_000014145.1. NCBI lineage: Bacteria > Pseudomonadati > Bacteroidota > Cytophagia > Cytophagales > Cytophagaceae > Cytophaga > Cytophaga hutchinsonii. Next base: position 1,396,457 of record NC_008255.1, read on the forward strand.
ACTGCTGAAATTTTTCCATCTCATAGCGGTTTTTCTCTATGCGGGTGGGAATATTCAAACCAATAATACCGTTGTAGCTGCTGTAGTTTTTATATTCAAGCCCGCGCTGCAAACGTACAGCAATATTGCCGATGCCGCTGATCAGCCATTCTTTTGTCCGGTGGTCCAGTATACCAATAGTTGCTACCAATCCACGCGTCTTTTTTACGGCTGCATGAATTTCACGGATGATATCTGAAGGGTCTGAATAATTCGTGTTGTTGAACGTGCTGATTGCAGCGTCTACGGCTTCTTTTGCAAATTCCCCGTGTCCCAGTCCATCACCGGTAAACACTAGTGTTTTTTCTCCTGCCTTTCTGATAGCAGTTCCGTCACCGGAAACTTTTTCTCCGGGCAGCGCAACATTGATGCACCGAACCAGTGTATTGCCAGGAGAAATTTTAGTGGAATTCAATGAGCCTGAAAACTGCGAATAAAGAATGGTTCCCCAATCCGGCTGTGAATAAATCTGCGAAAAATCGCTCAGCCGCTGAATGGAACCTATGCCATGCCCCAGCGTACTTTTACTGGAAATGCCGTCTTTCATGGAATGAGAGATATCTTTAATTCCGGTTCCATTATCAATACAGATAACTTCAAAAAAAGGCTCGTTATCCGGCATGCTTAATCTGTAGAGCAATTCTCCACGCGTAGCGTACTTAATCAGATTGGAAACCATTTCGGATACAACAATATCAATTTCTCCGGTACGTTGTTCTGTAAAATGCGGGCGTACTAAATTGTGTATTTCTCTTTTAATAAACGATGCATAACTTCGTTCCTCTATAATATAACTTTGAAACAATATGTTATCCATTTTTCCATTTAATTACCGTTACCGTAGTACCCACGCCTACTTCAGATGTAATGTTAAATTCATTCATCAGCCGCTTTGTGCCCGGTAAACCAAGCCCCATGCTCTTGCCGGTCGTAAATCCATCTGTCATGGCTTTATTAATATCCGGTATGCCCGGTCCTTTATCTTCAAAGATCAATCGGATTCCTGTATCGCGGCCCTTACTTACAATTTCAATCCGCACAATACCGCCGTTTCCGTATTTAAGCATGTTCCGGACAAGCTCACTGGCACCGGTAATAAGTTTGGTTTGATTTAAGAGGCTCATGCCGATTTTTACAGCATGCTCTTTAACCCTGCTTCTGAAGGGTACAACATCCGTTTCACGAAAGACATTTATGGAGTCTTTATTCAGGACTATCGGTGTCATTGTTGTCATCGTTGTCATATTCTTCTTCCTGATCTTCTTCTTCAAGAAGGATTTTTGACCTCAACAATTCCATTCCTCTTTCAACATTCAAAGCTGTATACACACCTTTTAACGGCAATCCCAATTCTACCAGGGTTATTGCTACCGCGGGCTGCATACCAACCACTACCGTATCGGCATCCATGATTTTAGACATGGTAGCAATGTTTCCCAGAATCCGGCCCATAAAAGAATCAATGATAGAAACGGAGGAAACATCTATAAGTACACCTTTTGCATTTGTCTTGCTGACCATATTAACCAGATCAGCTTCCAGATTTTCTGCCAGCTGATCGTACAGATCCACTTGTATTGTCACCAAAAGAAAGTGACCCATTCTTAAAATAGGTATTTTTTCCATGTTCAGTGTTAAAAGGTATTATACTGTTTTATTACGTTGTTTTTTATTTACTTCAAGATTAAGCATCACAAAGGCAGTTTTAAGTGCGCTTGCCAATGTAGCCTTTGTAATAATCGTTGAAAGGTCAATGCCTAAATGTACCACGGTTTGCGCGATCTCCGGACGGATACCGCTGATAATACATTCCGCGCCCATCAGCCGTGTAGCACTTACTGTTTTAATCAAATGCTGAGCAACAAGTGAATCTACTGCTGGTACACCTGAAATATCTAATATTGCAATGCTGCTTCCGGTATCAACAATTTCCTGTAAAAGACTTTCCATAACTACCTGCGTACGTGAACTGTCCAGGGTGCCGATAATCGGAAGGGCAAGAATGCCATCCCATACACGTATTACCGGTGTGGAGATCTGTGTGATCTCATCCGTCTGGCGGAAGATCACATCTTCACGTCCTTTGATAAAGGTTTCAAATGTGCTGATCGTAAAGCTATCCAGCAGTTTATTGATTGCCATGCTTTGCGTATACAAAACTGAAGAGTCTTTTATCTCTTCGTTCAGCACAGAAAGCAATGCCTCTTTTAAACTATATACATAGAAACCTGTCTCACGGGGCGAATAGCCTTGTTTGGCACGTGATATGGAAATGGATGAAAGAATATCAAGCACATTTTCAAAATCTCTTGAATCAGGATTTTCAATATTATTGTCTGTGAGGTTATCAATAAATGTATACAATAATTCTTCTGATTGAACACGTAAATCTTCATTTGTAATCAGGTCATTGTTTAAGCCTTGATCCTGCGATTGTATGGTTATCCATTTTTCCAGAATAACTTGTTTTTTCTTCTGGAAAATTTTGATTGATTCGTTTTTCATTAGATGTTATATTTTGGGAGACAAATGATTGGATAAAAACGTATTCAGCGATTTTACTAATTCGCTTGTTTTGGTTGGTTTTGTAATAAAGTCTATTGCGCCTAATTTTTTTGTTTCTTCCCGGTCATACGGATCGCTGGAAGTAGAAAAAATGATTACAGGGATGTGGGAAAAAACGCGGTCTTTTTTTAATTCCATCAGGCATTCACGCCCGGACATACCGGGCATGTTCAGATCCAGGAAGATATAATCCGGCTGTGGACCGTTTTTTAACAAATGGAGCGCATCATAGCCACTTTCAACGCCCGTATATCCAATATTTCTATTGATGTCTTCTAATGCAAACTGGAAAAATTCCCTGTCATCTTCATCGTCGTCAATCAGTAGGAAATGTATTTCTTTAGACATGTAGTACTATTCAATAAAATGATTTTTCAGTTGAATTCTCTATGAAGTTACTCTAAAAATATGGTATTGCATAAAAAATATAATAATATGGAGAGCGTGAAAAAATGATATATATCACTTTTTAAAATTAAGTATCTGTTTTTTAGTGTTTTAATTTACTATTTTTTGTAATGTATGTAACCATAAATTGCATGAAACATATAATAAAAGCGTGTTTAAACATGGATTAGTGATATTGAATGAAAAGCCTATGTTTTTCCAATTCAAAAAACAGAAGTGTACCGCACACATTTACGGATGCGGGCAGAATAGATAATTAAGGCATGGGTATGTATCAAAAGGGTATGAATACAGTACGGCAACAGTATGAAGAGAGTACGAGGGGAGTATGAAGACAGTACGAAGAGAGTACGGGGACAGTACGGAGGGAGTATGGGGACAGCATAGAAATGCCATAGAAATACCATAGAATACGTATGGCGCACGTATGCTTACAGTACGAAAAGAGTGTACATATGGTACGGCAGAAGTATGAAATAGTTGACGCCTGCAGCCTATACCATGTCAGTCGAAATAAAAGAGCGTCCGCTTCAGCTGTGTGAAACGGACGCTCTGAGTTATAAAGAAAGGTGCACAAAGGTGCACTTGAATTACCGCGCGATATAAAATTTATAGTTGTCGCCGGTTGCTGTATGGATGATATACAGACCGTTTTCCAATGTGCTGGTTTCAATGCGTTCAGCATCACTGAATGACAGTACCAGGGCGCCTTTGGCATCATATACGGTGCCGCTTATCTCTTTAGAGAAGTATAAGATTGTTTGTGTAACCGGGTTCGGAAACAGAACAAATGCCTGTTGGCTTAATACACCTGTTACATCCGTTGGTATACACGTACCTTCTGCAATACCGCAGCCACAGGTACCTGGTTCGGTTTTGTTTGCATCTGCCGGACAAAGATCTCCGGCTACAGATACATACCCATTGGGTTGTGTACACGAAGAAATTGTTTCACCTGCAACTCCCATACCGTCTCCGTCAGTATCTGCATACCAGGTAACCGAATTAACAACCGTGAGGCTCTTCGGTTCAGATGTTTTTTTGCAATTCTGACTGCTGGTTACTTCTACATAATACGGCCCTCCTGTGCTGGCAAGATAGGTAGCAGTTGTTGCACCGGCAATAATACCATTGCTGTTATACCACTGGTAGGAAGCACCTGTGCTGGAGGTAAGCTCAAGTGTGCTGCCTGAACAGAATGATGTGGAAGGAACCGTTACTTCAGCAACCGGTAAGCTGTTTTCTGTCAATACCACAGGTGCAGATGTTTTCTTACAGCCGTTTGCGCTGCTGATTTCAACCGTATAAGAACCTGCCGTACCGGTAACCAATGTTGAAGCTGTCGCATTGGCGATAGGTGTATTGGCAAGCATCCATTTATAGGTTTGGCCATTGCTGGACGTTAACGTAACGGTACCGTTTGTACAGAAAGAAGTAGCCGTTGAGGTAACGGTAACGGTTGGTAACGGATTTTCTGTTATTGTTACTGCTGTTGCATTCTTTTTACAGCCGTTTGTATTGGTTGCTTCAACATAATAACTGCCGCCTGTTTTAACTTTGTACATATTTGCCGAAGCACCTGAAATCAATGCGGAATTTTTGAACCACTTATATGTTAACCCGGTTGCAGGAGTTGCAGTTAATGTAGTAGAATCTCCTGTACAAATACCAAATACCGGGGCCGCAACACTTATAACCGGTAATGCGTTTTCTGTAATGGAAACGGCAGCCGATAGTTTTTTACATGCAGCTGCATTGTTTACTTCAACCGTATAGGAGCCAGCTGTTTTTACTTTGTATGTACTCTGTGTTGCACCGCTTACTGCGGCAGCATTTTTATACCACTGGTAACTGGCATTTCCTGCCGTAGCCGTTAACGTGATTGAATCTCCTGTACATAGCGCAGATGCCGAATTGGTAATGACAGCTGTTGGTAAGGCATTTTCAGTAATTGTTATCGGTGTAGAAACCTTTTTACATGCACTTGTATTTTGCGCTTCAACCGTATACACACCTGCTGCTTTTGCTTTATAGCTGTTAGAGGTAGCTCCGGCTATAAGCGTATTATTGTTATACCATGCATAGGTTAAGCCTGTTGCCGGATTCGCGGTAATTAAAATAGAATCACCGGTACACAGGGCTGTTTTAGGAGACGTAATTGTTATGGTTGGAGGGGTAGCCTGTGTAATTAATACGGCACTGGATGTTTTAAAGCATCCGGATGCATTTGTTACCTGTACGGTATATGCACCATTTGTAGCTACAGGATATGTTGCAGCAGTTGCACCTGGAATAAGTACAGCATCTTTATACCATTTGTAGGTAAAGCCTGAACCTGAATTGGCAGATAAGGTCAATGAAGAACCTGTGCAATATACGGTACCCGGAGATGTAATGGCAGCGTTGCAATTTGCTGCGTAAGAAACTACCAGCATAGGACCTTTCGCTGCCGGGTTTTCTTTTGACTGGAAGATAACACGCTTCGCATTGTCGTTTGGTGTTACTAATACTACTGTAACTAAATTCTGGCCGGCAGCAACTTTAGCTTTGATAAGTGCTGTAAGGTCTAAATAAAAAAACTGATCCGCAGGACTTAAGTTTGTTACCGTTACAGAATCATATTTTACATTTAACCGTTCCGGTTTTGTATTCCAGGTAACCGCATTTTCTGTCCATAAATTGCTTGCCCCTTCATACGCAATTACTTTAATGCTGTTTGCGCCTACTTCATTTGAAAGACCTCCGTATAATTTTAATTTGACAGAAGAAATATCCGTAGCGCTTCCTAACAGATTGTTCAGGTTAAACATGAGATACGATTGTCTGTTCGGTGTTGCAGAATAGTTTTTCACCACCAGATCATTTGGTGTAGATGCACCATAAGCAATGTTGGCATTGGTACCATCATAGCTGGTGTATTGTGCAAAGGCATCATGAATAGGAGAGATGCTGTCTTTTATTACCTGTGTCTCCTGGAATAAGGCTGTAAAGCTTGTGTCTTTACCGGCAGTAGCATAAGACTGATTTGCCGTGCCGCCGTGAGACCAGCCTGTAAAGCTGTATACTTTTCCCTGATAGGATTGTGTAAGCACCACGTCTAAGGTACGTACTACACCAACAACGCTTTGCTGTGTGTTTGGTGTTACCACCGGCTCATCATCCAGTTTTACGGTTAAACCTGCCGGAACTGTTTTTAGGGTAATCTTTTTCAGCGTTGGCAATAAGTTTACAAAAGCTGTATCGGTTAATCCGCCTGCATCTTTTACAACTACATATATTTTATAATAGATGTCGGTGTCTGTATGGCCGGTTGTAGGAATGGTAGCCGTGAAGTTTTTAACACCGTTTGATGGTAAGCCATCGTGAATGTGTGTGTTGTGGTGTAAATCAAAGTGCCAGGAGAAGGCACTTGCAGGCAATAAACCATCCTGTACATCGGTTGCCGTTGCTACAAAATTGAATACCTGTCCGCCAACAAATAAGGAGTTGTTTGCCGGTGCAGTTGTGAACGTAACGGTAGGCTTGCTGTTAAACGCTGTAACCGTTAATGTTGCAGCACTGCTGGTATCGGAACCATACGTGTTGGTTATGATGACACGGTAAGCACCCGCATCGCCTGCTGCTACAGCAGCGATTTTAAAAGTTGAATCTACAGCGCCGGGAATATCTACGCCATTTTTTTGCCACCTGTATGTAAACGGTTTAACACCTGCTGCACTTACTTTAAAGGTTGCCGGCTGGCTGGCTGCTACCGTTTGCGATGCAGGATTCTGAAGAATGTCGGGAATGGAACTTCCTGAATAAACGACTTTATATAATGCCGCAGGGCTTCTTGTTAAATAATACAGGTTACCATCTGCAGCAACGTCAACCGCTACCGGGTAACTGCCGATTACGTTGTCAATGAAACGTTCTGTTTTTAATCCCGTTACAGGGTCCATAACATCCATCCATTCACCGCAATAATCCATAAAGAAATATTTACCAATATATTTAGATGGGTAGTTTGTAGATGCAGGATTAAAGAAGCACCCCCCAGTGATGGCACAGCCATTCACATTGCTCGCGCCGTGATTGTATGTATATACAGGGTTTGCGTAAGTAGTAATCGTTGTTACTCCTTCCACATTCGGCCAGCCAAAGTTTTTATTGGCTACCGTACCATCGTTGATTTCTTCCCAGGCATCCTGGCCAACATCATTGATGAATAGTTTTCCCGTTTCCGGTTGTATATCAAACGTAAATGGGTTACGTAAGCCGTATTGCCAGATTTTTCTTTTTGAAAGATTTGCATCTGTAGCATATGGGTTGTCAGAAGGGATCGTTCCATCGGCATTCAAACGCAGTAGTTTTCCATGCGTAACAGTTAAATTCTGCGCATTGGCAGGTGTTGCATTTTCACCGGTTGCGATATAGAGCTTGCCATCAAGGCCAAAATGCAGGGCGCCGCCGTTGTGATTGGATGCTGTTGATAACGGATCGAGGTCTGTAACAAGTGTTTCGGAAGCAGGGTCAATGACATCTCCAGTCATTTTAAACCGGCTTACTTTATTGTGCGTGCCGCCAACACTCGTGGTATAAAAAATATAGATATACCCGTTTGCCGCAAAATTCGGGTCTGAGGTAATACCTATCAAACCGCGTTCAGTATAATCACCGCCGGATGCATCAACGGTGATGGCTAAAGCATTTCCCGAAAGTAAGGCTCCGTTCTTAACAATCTTTACTGTACCCGCCTGCTGGCCGATCAGGATACGTCCATCCGGAAGCATCGTCATAACGGTAGGGTTGGTAAGACCTGTATTATTAACTAAAATCTGGCTGAACGTAGGTGTTAATGTTTCAACTAATTCTAAGTTGCCAAATACAGTTGCATTTTGATAGGCAACATTTTTATTTGTTCCCGGAACATCTTCTGAACCGATAAAACTTTGTCTGGTAGTACCGCCATCATTATCACAATAGGCCATGGCAAAGCCCATTTGCTTTCCTAACGTTAAGGTAGCTTTTGGGTTTGATGTTCCGTTCGCATATATATAGGCATCTGTATATACATCAAAAGCAGCTTCCCAGGTATAGGTTGTTCCGCTCTTTGTTCTGGATACTGTCGCGTGTGCATTGAATAATCGTGGTGAGCCAAGATCTGAATCAACAATATCACCTAACGTAGATACGTGGTAGGCAAATGCATTGTAATTATTTTCGTGTTCTCCGCCTGAATGATTTTCATCCAGAAATATTTCCCAGGTATCATCTTCCCAGTAATTTGAAAGCGGGTTTGCATAGTTATCATTTAGTACATCATCTGTGATCTCCGCCAATATGAATAATTTATTTGCGTTCCAGGTTACTTTAAATTTACCCGTAAAATCTGCCGCCGAAGGCTGCACGCCCAACCAAAGATAACTTACATCATACCAGGTTGCTGAACTCCAGCAGGCATCATTGCCATTACCATCAATGGTAGGAGCTGTTTGGGCACGCGGGGCCTGATAGTTATTTCCATTGCCTGCAAATGCAAGAACAGAAAGAAAGAAGCTGAAAACTGTAAATACGTGTTTCATCGAGTATGTGTATATTTGTCAGTAAGTTAAGAAAAAGTTGGATAATTTTAATAAATCACATTTAAATTATTACGAACAACCCGCAAATAAGTAAACGGTATGGGCGAATTGCATTCCCCATACATGCAAAGCGAATTCAATTCACTCCCAACGCGTTGGGAATTTCGATTACGAAAATGGTTTCGTTTGCTGGATTGGCTGTATGAGTTACAGTACCATTTATTTTTTCAATGAATGTTTTTACAATGTACAAGCCAAGGCCGGTACCTGAAACACCTTCTTTTGTATTCTCCCTGAAAAACATATCAAAAATATGCTGAGAATTGACCGGGTTTATCCCGATTCCATTGTCGGTAAATGTCAGGGTCGCTTTTTTGCTGCTGCTATCAATCTGTATATACAGGGTTGATGAAATGCCCTGTTCATGGCGGTACTTAACGGCGTTTTCAATAATATTTGAAATGGCAGGATATAAAATGTTTTTATAGGAATAAAATTCCCCTTCCTGTTCAATGTCTACCTGAATACTTGTTTTTTCAAACTCATTCAGGTAGCGCAGGTTTTCAATGACTTCTGCAAGCAGTTTTCTGAAATTAATGGAAGAAAGATCTTCGGTATCAAATTGTTTTGCGTTGGAGAGTTGAAGGAAATTGGATGTGATCTTATCAAGTTTTGTGGCGCTGCTCTGGATCATACGAAAATAATTCTCCCGGTCAGTATGATCGATCAAACCTAAATTAGCAAGCCCCATGATTGATTTTAACGGACCTTTTACATCGTGTGAAAGCCTGTAAAATAAGGTGTCGAGCTCGTTTACCTTTTCATTTATAATAGTATTCTGAATCTGCAGAATGGCGGTACGTTCCTGTACTTTTTCCTCCAGTAATTTATTGATATTTTCCGTGACAGTTTTTTCCTGAATAATTATGCGTAACCACGCACCCAATGAAAGGGAAAGGAAAAGAATTTCAAGCACGGCTCCAAAGTTTAATGAGTATGCAGTAAATATATTCGATTCAACGATGCAGGCAACACGCAGTGAATTAATGATAAATGATATGAGCAGAATGGAAAAACCTAAGGTGAAATATAAGGCCGGCTTGAAACCTTTGCTGTAAGAATAAATTGCTGTAAGATAAGCTACAATAAACGGAATGTAATCGTAGTACATCACAAGCGACAACAACAAATCATTTTCTTTGGGAAGAAAAGCACCCACTATACGCAGTACAATCCATATCATCATTGCTTTCCATACCAATGGAAGGCGTTTCTTAATATCTAAAAACTCGCAAAAGTATAAGGTATAAGGTATCAGCATGAGCAGGCGCGAAATGGAAATGGAATAGGCGTTTATGATGGGCATATCTGACCACAGGTATTGAAAGCCTGTGCCATCCTGACACATAAAAAAAATGCCGAAGCCTGTAAGGAAAAGCGAATAATACAGGAATACTAATTTACGGAACGAAAGCAGCATCAGTAAACTGAATAATGCTACAATACCAATGGTTCCATAAAAAATACCCAGCAGAAAATACTCACCTATCGCGTAGGTAGTGAAAGCATCAAACCGACGGATGAATAATTCAAAGCTGGCAGGTTGTTTGGTTTTTATGCGCAGGTAGCAAATGATGGAATCACGGTCATTTGGTAACAGGAATTCAAAGTTTTTATGGCCAACAGATCGCTGCTTAAACGCATACATATCACCTTCTACTACTTCTGTAAAGCCGGAGTCGGTTTGAAGAAAACAGGAGATTTCGTTTATTCTGAAATTAAATGATTCAATAAGCCATTGCTGGCTTTTATCTGTATGGTTTATAATTCTCAGTTTTAACCAGTAAGCCGCTTGTCTGTTGGTATTGCGCAGCATGGTTTCGCCTGTTGCTTTAAACTTTGCAGCAAAAAGCGGGGAAGATACCTGATCTATGGTATAAGAAGCCGCTGGGTCCTGCAGCTGTTCTACAAACTGAGGCTGGATCTCATATTGTTTTTGATCGTTATTAAGGGTGATGGTATATTCTGCTTGTGCTGTCAGATTCCATACAAAAATAGCTGTAAATACGGCTACAAGACTTTTTATCATACCTAATTATATCCCTTACATAGCCTGCGTAAAAGAGTCGTTTATTTTGTGATACGCAGTTATATAATAATACTCATTATTATTTATATTCTCAAAAAATGGAGGGTAAATAAGTAGGGGCGAGGTTTACCCTCGCCCGAATATAATTGGTTACCCTCGCCCGGACATAATTGGTTACCCTCGCCCGGAAACGGGCAACCGCAAAGGTTTCCCCAAGGGTTAAAACGGATAACCAATAGCAATATTCAGAATGATGTTTTGCCTGCGCCATTCTCCGCTTCCTAATTTTGCATCATCCAATACCCAGCGTTCGCCTTCTTCGAGCCAGGGTTTTCGGATAGGGGTGGCCAGATCAAGCCGTATGATGAAAAAGCTCAGATCTGCACGCAAACCAAAACCGCCGCCAACAGCCAGTTCTGTAAATGCTTTTTCCAGTTTGAATTGTGCACCGGGTATCAAGTCGTTATTTTTATACAGCCATACGTTACCGGCATCAACAAAAAGAGCACCTTTAATAATACTCACAATAGGGAACCGATATTCAGCACTCCATTCAACTTTTATATCACCGCCTTGCTGAATAAAGAAGGAACTTTGTAAACTGTCCGGCAGCCTGTATGTACCGGGGCCAACAGAGTTAACAGGGAATGCACGTAAGCTGTTCGCACCGCCTGAAAAGAAACCTTTAACAAAAGGAAGCGCAGTGGAATTTCCGTATGGAATACCCCAGCCGAGAATGAGCCTGCTGGCAAATACGGTCTGTCTTGTTACTTTATGATAGTTACGTACATCAATATCAAATTTTGCATACTGTGCGTAGGCTATACCATTTATGGTTTTTGATCCATCCGGTTTTTCAGGACTGCCGGCAAGTTTATTTATAGCACTAAGTGTATTTCCTGAAATATCAATGTTTCCATTAAAATAAATTTGATTTTTCTTTTTAGGAAAAACCTGCTGATTGTATGTATATGAATACATGATCCCTACAATCAGCTGGTCTTCATAACGGCGTCTCAATGCAGGATTTTGCAGCAGCAAGGTATTGAAATCCGTACTGATATTAGTAATGTTGAAAAAATTTATATTGATCGGTCTCAGATAATGTTCTATCGGCAGCGATTCTTTCCACTTGTATCCATAGGAGATCTGCAGCGAACGCATTTCAAAATAATTAACCCTTTTGAGGAATGTATAGCTTGTGCTGATAATTGTACTGGGAGTAAAAAGGCTCGACGCGGGAACTTTAAAAGGCAGTATAAACCTTGGAAACGTAAGCGAAAGCTGAGGCCCGAATTCATACGTATACAAACCTTTGAACTGACCATTCAATTGTGTTTCTACAGAACCATGAAAGCCCAGGCTTAATTTTTCGCCCCCCTTAAAATAATTCTTATCCGTATAATTCAGATTCATCCCCGGGCCAATGAAATTATTTGATTTGCTCACAAGATCAACCTCAATACTTACAGAACGCTTAGGTAACGGAGAGAGGTGAATGAATATGTCCAGATGGGTAGAGTCTTTTTCAACAATATCTATATCGACATATTTAAACAGGTTCATACCCATGAGCCTGCTTAACGTCAGCTGATAATTTTCTCTTGAATAATAATCGTTTGGTTTTAAATATACATACTGTGCGATGGATTTGGCTTTAAAGTCATGATTCAGATACAATACCACACTGTCTATCATAACGGTATCTGTTTTATGAATGAAATGTTTAGCTGTATACGTGCTGTCCAGCAGTACATATACACCCGACATGGTATAGCGCCGCAAACTTTTTTCGGTTGTCTGAGGCTTTAGCTTTAGCCGCATGGCTACACTTGACCGGGTTCCGGATGTGTCAGCTTCGAAAACAAGATATTCAGGATTGAAATGGAAGTAGCCGTTGTTTTTCAGAACCTCATCAATATGTTCCCGTTCTGTCCGTAAACGCTCCAGGCTATATCTTCTTCCTTTTTTTACACGGCTTTTATCTGCATTGTTATTGATCAGATTTACTATGGCAGTGTCTTTTATCCGGACCGCATACGTATCTATTCTATAAGACGGTCCTGTTTTTATCTGATAAACAATGCTTGTCTTTTTTTTATTTTTGCTGGTTACAATATCATAGCTTACTTGAGCATCAAAAAGCCCTCTGTTAAAGAGTGCTGCAGATAACGCTTTTTGTGTCAGAGATGTATTCACGGAAGAAAACAGGACAGGAGCCTGTCCAAACTTTCTGCTCAGATTATATTTTAAGCCTTTTTGTTTTTTAGGTTTTCCGAGCGCATTATAAATACTCAGTTTGATTCTCCATCCAAAAATGGATGTGTTGGGTTTGGGTTTTAATTGCGCTTCCAGATCTGTCTGAACAGATTTTATAAAACGTTTGGGTTCATTCGATTGTATGTCGAATGTTGCTCCTGTGTATAACGAGTCGCCATCAGGTACATACTTTGTTGATGTGCAACCGATGCAAGCTCCTATTAGTAAAAGAATATATATGTATCTACTGCTTAAAGTCATTAATGCGTACTGATTGGTGTTTTTTGTTGGGTTAATTCTTTTCTTTTCTTTTTAGAAATGAAGAGCTCTTTGAAATGTGTGAAATTCCGGATATACATAATACCTGCACCTGTTTCAACAATGGTTCCGTTTGATATACCATCGTATTCATTTTTACGGAAGGCTTTAACCTTGTATCGCCCGTTTTTTGTAAGCTTATATTCAACAGTTACATCACCGGTGATATTTTTTGCAGTGCTGCTGTTTGATGACGCATCCTGTCCTTCAATCGGTACATTTCCGCCGATCTGAACAGACAGCCGTTCATCAAATAATGTCTTTGTAACACCCACTTCCACCTGCGTGTTTCCTCTTTGCTGCCCGTTATTTACCTGGTTGTATGACTGCACATCAACATCAATCTGCAATCCTTCCACATACTTAGCGGAGAGTTTATTGAGTTCATTGCTCATCATCCGGCTCACGCTTCTGCGTGCAAAATCCGAAGCGCCGCTTCCGCCGCCGCCGGCTTCAGGCGTGATAAACCGGTTTAAAACCAATAAAGCGAAAACCTGTTTATTAACTTCGGACTCATTCGCATTTATATTTGTGATCTTTGAATACACTTCGCCGCCCAGCGCACCTTTTGCATTGTCCGGCATGTCAAGCTGAAAACTGATGGTTGGTTTTAATAATTCGCCCTGCATAGACATGACTACAATAAAAGGTAATGGTTTACGCATGGCTGAAGAATCTATCACCGCTGAATTAACAAGTAAGCCGTCCGGTGCTGTCTTCGTTGTATAAGTAGCTTTAATGTCAATAAGCGCATCGAGCGGGTCGCCGGTCCATATGATTTTACTGCCTCTTGAAATATTGAATTTACGTACAATGAGATTTTCTAAAGAAGCTTTGTAATTACCATCGTTAACTACATAGGTGCCGGTTAAGTTTGTCTGGCCACTGGCATCCATCTTGAAGTTCAGGTCTGCATCACCTCTTACGGATAGCGAATCTCCTGAGATCGGATCAACCAGTATCTTTAATGTACTGTTCCTGTCAATATGAATTTTTGCTGACAGATCAAGCCCGGTTATTTTTTCTGCAATAACTTCTTCATTTTGCCGTAACATGATCGGATCAAGGGAAGAGGAATCAGTTGTGAAAATCACAATACCATCACCGCGGTCAACACTGATCTTTGAATCTGGTATAGCAAAGGTGAAATGACTGCCTTTTTCGATATCAATAGTTGCATTGATGACAGGCAGGTTCTGATCTCCCCTGATAGAAATTTTACTGTCCAGAAATACTCTTCCATAATAGAGTTTGTTATTTACAGCGGTTGTATTCAGTATCATGAAATCATTTGTAGTAACGGTTAGGTTAAAAGTTGCATTGTCAAATTTTTCTATTCCTACCGTACCGTTAATGATTGCTTCATTGTTTAATGAATCAAGTATATTAAACGATTTGAATGTTACTTTTTCGGAAGAAACGGTTATCGTTTCTTTCTTCATGAATATCCGCTGGTTGATGTATGCTACTTTTGTGGATGCCTCTATAAATTGAATGTCGCCGTTAAACCTGGGTTCTTTTACTGGTCCGGTGATAGCGATATTTCCTCTTACAAGTCCGGTACTGCCCGATATCTGGCCGCCGCTAAAGGCTTCCAGCGAATGCAGCTGAATGGATTTTATATCGGCATTAAAATGCAGGGCGCTGTTTTCATCCGAACTTAAATAATATCCTCCAATGGTTGCCCGGTTCAGAGAGTCTGTCAATTCAATATTAGCCGTGTATCTGTCGGCTGTAAGGTTATCTGCTGTGATCTTTAAATTGCCGACACGCGAATCCTTATATGCAAGATTCTGAATGTCGAGCTTTGAAGTAAAGGCTGGATTCTGATGAATGTTTTTCAGATTGACCTCTCCATTCAGAATTCCCTGTACCAGCAATGTGTCCGTATCTTCAACAATCTGCGACAAGGTATGCAGATCAAAGGCACTGAATTGCAAATTCATGTCGTTGCCTTCAGCCGCTGATTGCAGTTTTATAAATTGTTTTTCATGAGATAAATTAAAATGGTCTGCAAAAATATAATTCGAAGCAATTTCTATATAATTATTTTCTGTTACGGCCCACTTATCTTCCTGCAGCATTAATCCATCTTTAACAATACTGAAACGATAGTGGTCTTTGGAAGCATGGGTTACAATGGAATTGAGTTTGATCTTATTCCGTTCTTCAACATCCTTAATGGTAACGTTGATTGAAGCAGTGTCGTTACGCAGCAAGCCGTCTGCGGTAGTTTGCTGAAGCGTAATACCTCCGGTTTTTAAATAACTCCAGCCCGTGTTATACGTTAATTTATCCGCATCAGAATCAATATCAAAAACGAATTCATTAACGGTGATGCCGGAGTAGGTGGCAAGCGGAATAGAAGCACTTACAGCCATTTTGGCTTCTTCGCTGTTGAAAGAACCTGAAATGCTAAGCGGTTTGTAATTTTGCAGTGAAGGCAAAAGTACTTCACGCAGAAGCGGAGAGTCGTTCAGTTTTATTTCAAATACAAAATTCTGCGGTTTAGTCTGCTTGAATTTTGTTTCAGTTAAAAGGAAATACCGGTTCAGGTGATTGGTAATGGCATCGCTTACAGAGAATACATCGATGTTTCCGTCAAAGCTGGCTGCTACCATTGAACTGTTTAATTTCATATTGCTTTTACCCGGTTCATTGATCGATACCAGAATCAGTGAATCTTCTTTATAACGTTTGCCGTTTTGAATAACAAGTATGTTGCGTGTTGAAACATGTCCGTTAATGTTCTGTGTAGGATCACCAATTAAATGTATATCTGTATTTGCCGACAGGTTTATGCTTTCCGTGGTAATACCCAAACCTTTAAAATCGGCACCTTTTAAATTTATCTGTGCATCATAAAATTCCTGCTGTTTATCCAGATTGGCCTTTGCTGTAAGAAGAAGATTCAGGTTCTGATCATCCACCGTGCCGGTTGCTTCTATAAGCTTTTTATCTATGCTGCCATCAAGCTGTATGTTGTGGTACACATAATCGTTCAAACCAAAAGATTCAATGTCGCTATGTATCGTTGCTTTTATGCTGCTGGTGTCAAAACCTCTCCCGGTCACATCTACTGCGCCGTTTAGTTTACCCAGGTTTGATTGGTTCATCAACTGGCCGAGATCAAAGCTGTGCGTTTGAAGAGCAAGCGTATATACGGGTATTTCTTTCTGCAGATTTTTTATATCTGCATCTATAAATACACTGCCGATAGAGCTGCTCATATCTATCGTAGAATGGAAGTCCGATAATGTTCCTGTATAATTACCTGTTGCAAATACTTCAGAAGGTATCTGAATACTTGCGGGCAATGTGCTGTCAGGCAGAAGCGCTGTTAAGTCTGCACCGCCTGTCTGAATGCGTTTAATGTTCAGGTCAATAAATAATTTATCCGGATCTGTAATGAAATTTAAACGGCCTTTTGTATCAATACTTGTGTTTAATGTTTTGAAGTAAAACTGCTGAATATCCAGACGGTTTAGATTGCCTTTTGCAATCAGGTTGAAAGCTGCTCTGCGGTCTTTGTTTTTATGAATAATTTCAACGGTGTCGAGTGAAGGTACAAGCAACAGCAGGTCACGTACGGCAACCTGATTATTCATCATGGAGCAGTCAACCGACAGGGAAGACATGATTTCGCTTAAGGAGTTAAATGTTACTTTTATGTCCTGGCCCAGATAAGAATGATTGGTAACAAGCGAAAGGTCTGTAAGGCTTGCGGATGTGGCATCCATATAGGCGACCGTTTTAAGGGATCGAACTCCGAAGCCGCTGTTGTCCTGTGCGGATAACGATTCTATGGTTGCTTTAACAAGCGGACCGTTGTATGAAATGTCTTTTGCTGATGTATTGATACCCGTAAGTGCTAAATGATTCCAGTCTATTCCTGCAGGAATTTCAGGTTCATTCAGAAAATCCATTTTGAAATCATTCTGTTTCAGATTTAATGAACTCACTTGAACATTCCATTCCGCACTTTCCGGATCATCTGAATGTTGTGCGCTTGTATCGGACGATTTTTTAAGCTGAATCAAAGCCCGGCTTTGTCCGATCGATAAACCATCGCTTGCAATAAGTTGTTTGGTAAGATCAATTGTACTCGGCTTTAACTCAAGTTCGCCAATGTTTACATCGATGCGCATCGCAGTAATGTCATCCGTGTATTTAAAAGAAGAGTGTTCAATCGTAAGTAAAGAAGCGTGTATGCCGTTCCATCCGCCGGAACTGGTATCGGTATCCGGTGCTGCCGGTTTGGTATTGCGCATGTTGCCATGCACTTCAGAAAGCTTTATATCACCCAGGTCAACATAGCTGGCAGTGATGTCCAGTTTATTTAGTTCGGCCTCGATTTCTCCCGCAGAGACATTCATCAGCATACCGCTTGTTTCATCCAGCATTTCAAAACGACCATGTGTTAAAGCAATTGAATTTGCTTTGATCGTCCAGGGCGTACCTTTAACCGTATCAACAACTACTTCTTTTGTGTCGTCTGACGTAAAGGCATCTGCTAAAAATTGAAAATTAAATGTAGTGTCTGGATTGGTTCGTTTTAAGCGCACATAGAAGTTATCAATTCCAAGTGTTTCAATGGAAACGGTATTGGAAAGAAGCGCAAGCATATTCAGGTTTACTTCTATTTCCCCGATCGAAACCAACGTGTCGTGTTTTGTATCTTCCAGAAAAATTCCTTGAAGCAGGATGGACTTTGGAAACTCAAGGTCAATGTATGCTAATTCAACACGGGTATGTGTTTTATTGCTGACGTAGCCGGTAGCTTTTTTAATGAGAAAATTTTGAACAGCAGGTACTTTTAAAACAGACCACAGAAGTATAAAAAGAACAGTAAATATTCCTAAGAGCCAAATAAGTATTTTGGAAGCTACCCGCACTGCTTTCCTTCCGCTGATCATATTGTGATTGTAAATTACCGGTGATTAATGGTTTATATATAATTTACCATTAATTACAGCAGAAAACAAATTTCAAATGGGTTGTTTATAAAATAGCGGGGAGCAGGGAAGATTAAACGGGTAACAACAATGGTTCGCCCTACAGGATAAAACGTTCAACAACCTCTGCGACACCGTGGTTGTTATTGGATGCTACGATCACATCCGCCTTATCCCGCAATTCGGGTGTTACATTGTCTACCCACACCCCCAGGCCTGCATATTCAACCATTGACAGGTCGTTGCCGGCATTTCCTACCGCAATGATCTCTTCCTGTTTAATGTTCAGTTTGGCTGCCAGTCTCTTTAAGCTTTCAGCCTTATCAATGCCGTGGTGTGTTACTTCTAAAAAATACGGTTTGGAAGTTGCTACGCTTTTGTCCGGCATTTCTGCTTTTAACCATGCTTCCACCTGTTTTAAATAAGCAGGCTCTTCCAGCAGGATACATTTGATCGCAGAGGTTGTTACCGCGTCTTTAAAGCTTGCTACTTTTTCAAACGGCATGCCGGTGATTTGTTTTTCGATATCAATATAAGGGGAAGAAGTTTCGCTGATAATCTGTCCGTTGATATACGTTATGATGTGTACCTTGTGGGATACACTAAAATCGTATAAGCGATGGATCTCTTCTTTGGTTAAGCTTTGTTCAAACAGAATACTATTGTCTTTCATGCGCATAATCACCGCGCCGTTATAAGAAAGAATATAAGAGTCGTAATGTGCCAGGTTAAGTTCAACGGCATAATGAACCATGGCAGGAGTGGGGCGGCCGGAAGCTAATACTACATACACGCCCAGTTCCTGTGCTTTGCGCAATGCCTCCTTATTTTTATCTGAAATGCGATGTTCGTCTGTTAACAGGGTGTCGTCCATATCCAGGACAAGCATTTTGTATTTCATAAGAAAATTATGAATTATGATCCGCCGCGGCGGAATGAATTATGAATTATGTTCTATTTCTCTGCAATGACAATCAGATGGCCGGTGAAGTTTTTGAAATGACTTTTTTCAAAACGCTGTTTCGGATTGAATTTTTCCAACAGCTTTGCGTATGTTTTTCCAATTGTCTTTCCGAACTTATAACCGGTACGCACTGTCGCGAACATACGTCCAATGCAGGAAATGTTTTTAAAGCCTATTTTTTTCAGTGTGCGTTCTTCTTTATTGGCAGAGGTAAAATAAGCACTGTGGTATTCTTTTCCTTTAAAGGAATGTGCCAGTTTTTTTAAATGGTAAAATATGTAATATCCTTCTGTTGCAAGCGTGTTTACATGGGTGATAAACATTTTACCGTTTGGTTTTAATGTCCGGTATATTTCTTCGTATGATTCCAGTACAATTTTAGTATCGAGGTAACGTAATACTTCAATGCTGATGATCAGGTCGAAGGTATTGTCTTCAAACGGAAGTGCATTGGAATAACCTTCAACAAAGGTGATTTCGGGAAAATTCTGACGTGCGTAATCCAGCATTTTTGTAGACGGGTCAAGACCTGTTACTTCATAGCAGAGTGTTTTGATGTATGTGGAGAAATGCCCTGTTCCGCAACCCAGGTCAAGGACTTTAGCCCCTTTGGGCAAGCTGGAAAGGATTCTGTCAATCTCTTCAAACATCTGGTAACGCCCGTAAATAAACTCATCCGTATATTTACCCTGTGTAAAGTTTACATACCTGCCCTGAAAAATACTGCTGTCGATATCGTGACGTTCAACAGCACGTTTGATAATTTCCTTATCGTTGCTCATAGTTATTTATTATCGAATAACATTTATTCATCGTGCGCGATTCAAACCCATATACTTTATACAGTGTATGCTGGTGTTCTAAAATAGCACGCAGAAAAGTTATGTTTTTCTGAATGTCTTTGCCAAAGTTATGCGGATGCCACCACAAATGAAAAATTTTCCCGTTCATTGCAGCATAGGTCATCGCATTGGTAATACGTTTTAAGCGCAGCCGTTCCAGGAAGCGTAGTTTTTTGCCCGGGTAAGGACGTAGAAACCTGCTCGCAGGAATGTTATACAAGCCACTGGGGTCTTTTATTTCATTCCAATCATAACAATGCACACCGCTGATGTTCCAGTAGGAATCAATCAGACGCAGTAGTCTCCGCCAGCTGCTTTCTTTTGTTCGGCTCAGCGGTTTGTATAGCCAGCTGTCTTCTGTACCTCTAAAGCCAATGAAGCCCGCTTCTTTACACACGTTCAGATATTCGCTGTTATATTGATTTCTTGGAAAGATGATTGTATTCATGGGGATACCCATGGCATGTGCGCGTTTTTTGGCCGCTTCCAGATCGGCTTTAAAACTCACTATGCCGGCACCTTCTTCCAGGGTATAATAATGGGTGAAGGTATGGGTGCAGATCTCGTGTACACCGGCATCATGTATTTGCTGAATCAGAGAAGGAGCGAAGTGTAGCTTATCTTCTTTTTCAGAAGAGCCAACCTGCGTTAAATAATCCGGATACCAGTTATAGGCATCATGCGTATAATGAGGCAGCTGCTCAGGGATGGCTGCGATCAGGGCTTCCTTGCTGTCAAAAGTCAGCAGGCCAACCGTTGCAAAAGTAGCTTTAATGTTAAACTCGCTGAACAGATTCAGTAAACGCGGCATAGCCTCCCAAACACCCAGGATATTTTCCTTGTAGTGTTCGAGTGATTTTGAATCCCGTACCCCCCAATACAATTCAAAATCCAGCGATATGACAAATGCTCCGTTCAAGCGTTTTGCAGGTTATGTAGCGATATACTTATATGTACGTAAGTTACAGCATAAGGTATAAAAAATAAAACCCCGCCGATGAAAGCGAGGTTTTATGTGTATAAGTTTTAGACAGCATTACTTCTTTAATGCAATTTTCAAATTGTCATCAATTGCAGCTAAAAATTCTTCTGTATATAAATAGTGTTCGCCATGTTTCACTTTGTTGCCATGGATACAAACAGCTAAATCTTTTGTCATTTTACCACTTTCAACGGTTGCAACGCAAACTTTTTCAAGTGTCTGGCAGAAGTTAACCAATTCCTGGTTACCATCTTTTTTACCGCGGAATTCCAAACCTCTTGTCCATGCGAAGATAGACGCGATCGGGTTTGTAGACGTTGGTTTACCTGCCTGGTGATCTCTGTAGTGACGCGTTACTGTACCGTGTGCCGCTTCTGCTTCCATTGTAGAACCGTCTGGCGTAACCAATACTGATGTCATTAAACCTAATGAACCGAAACCTTGAGCAACCGTATCTGATTGAACGTCTCCGTCATAGTTTTTACAAGCCCAGACAAAGTTACCGTTCCACTTTAATGCAGAAGCAACCATGTCATCAATCAAACGGTGTTCGTAAACAATACCCGCAGCTTCAAACTTGGATTTGTAATCTTTCTGGTAGATCTCTTCAAAAATATCTTTGAAGCGACCATCGTATTTCTTTAAAATGGTGTTTTTAGTAGATAAGTATAAGGGCCATTTTTTGCTTAAGGCCATGTTGAAACAAGAATACGCAAAACCTCTGATTGACTCTTCTGTATTGTACATGCCCATTGCAACACCCGGACCTTTGAACTGATACACTTCGTGCTCAATTACTTTTCCGTCTTCACCTTCAAATTTGATGGTTAATTTACCTTTGCCCGGTACAACGAAATCCGTTGCTTTGTACTGATCACCAAATGCGTGACGGCCAACAACAATAGGAGCAGTCCAGTTAGGAACTAAGCGTGGTACGTTTGTACAAACGATCGGCTCACGGAAAACAGTACCATCTAAGATGTTACGGATGGTACCGTTTGGAGACTTCCACATTTGTTTAAGTTTAAATTCTTCAACACGTTGTTCATCCGGTGTAATAGTAGCACACTTGATACCAACGCTGTATTTTTTAATTGCTTCTGCAGAATCAATTGTAACCTGATCGTTTGTAGCATCGCGGTTTTCCATACCCAAGTCATAATACTTGATATCTAAATCCAGGTAAGGAAGGATCAATTTATCTTTAATAAATTTCCAGATAATTCGTGTCATTTCATCGCCATCCAGTTCAACAACCGGGTTAGCTACTTTAATTTTTCCGCTCATTTTTATGTAAGAATATATTGTAGTGAATTAAATAAACTAGGTATAATCCTTCAATATTACGTATTAACGCGTAAAAATTCAATGCTTATTCCGTCTTTCCTGTTATTTGTTGATAATGAATGGTATAAAATGAAGTTTTTAATTGTTTTAAGATAGTTTGTTGTGTTTTATACTACAAATACTGTTTTTTATGTAAAAATCTATGAAAGTTATTTATGAACTTGCATGGTAAGTTTAATTTTTACTAAACACGCTTAATATATTTTACTATGAACAACCAAGGTGCGCAGGGTGCGCCGAATGTCAAAAATTCACTGGAGACTGCTATTCGATTAGTTTTATTCTTTGGCTTAATGTTTTTTTGTTACATCATCATGATGCCGTTTGTATCCATCTTATTAGGCGGAATTATTCTGGCCGTTGCGGCGTCACCTATATTGACACTGCTGCGAAACAGATTTAACCTGTCTGATAAATGGGGGGCTGTTTTAATTACATGTGTTGCCTTGATCGTTTTTATTGTACCATCTTATTTATTGATCCATTCATTGATCCGGGAATTTACCCACTTTATTTCTCCGGAAAACAGGGCAGCAGTTACGGGTATGATTGAAAATCTGAGAGGCTTGCCGCTTATCCAGGATACCTTATATGAATTTCTTAAAAACTTAACGAATAATTCTTCTGTGGTATTTAAAGAACATGCCACACAAATTGAAGCCGTAGGCATTGGTGTGCTTGGTTTTATCGGTGGTTTAGGGCTTGGCCTGGTGCATTTCCTGGCATCGGTTATTATTGCTGGCTTGTTTCTAGCTCATGCAAAACAGTCAGCAGGGCTGGCAGAAAAAATATTTATCCGTATTGCCGGTAAAAACGGCGAAGAGTTTTCTCATATTACGGAGCGTACGATACAGAATGTTACTAAAGGCATTATCGGCGTTGCTTTCCTGGAATCTGTACTGGCGGCGTTTGGTTTTTTTGTGGCCGGTGTTCCGCTGGCTGGTGTGTGGACAGTTGTGTGCTTATTGCTTTCTATTGTGCAGTTAGGCATTGTTCCGCTGGCTGTGCCGATTGTTATTTATATGTTCTACACAGGCAGCCCTGTTACAGCATCATTGCTGGCCGCGTGGATGGTGCTGATTTATATATTTGAGCATTTAATGAAGCCGATTTTACTAAGTAAAGGTGCGCCTGTACCTATGCCGATTATTTTTATTGGCGTTGTAGGAGGGTTCATAGCAGGCGGTTTTATCGGAATGTTCTTAGGAGCGGTATTATTTTCTATTGCGTATAAATTGTTTTTGGTATGGCTGGAGAACGATGTTCAGAAAGTGGCGCATAATGAGGATGTGGCGTATAAGGAGGAATAAGGCTTAAGGCTTAAAGCTTAACGCCTAAAGCCTAAAGCCTAAAGCGAAAAGCCTAATGCAGAAGGCTTAAGGCCTAAAGCCTAAAGCCTAAAGCTAAAAGGCCTAATGCAGAACGCGTAGAGTTTAAAGCAAAAGCGATTGTCAAATTACTGACGATCGCTTTTTTATTAACCTACTTATAGTTTTAAATTAAATAGCTTTACGCTTTACGCCTTTCGCCTTTCGCCTTAAGCCTTTCGCCTTCCGCCTTTCGCCTTCCGCCTTAAGCCTTCCGCCTTCTGCTTTACGCATTAAGCTTTCCGCCTCTCTAATATCCAAAGATCTCTTCCAGTGTCAGCTCTTTTACTTCTCCGTATTCAGATAAGCTGTTAAAATCAATTTTATCTTTTGAACCGATGATCAGAATGATGCGCGGCTGCTTGTTTATGTATGTCTGCTGGAACGTATGGATATCATTGAACGTCATGACAGATATGGAATCGAAAATTGCTTTGCGGATATCTGTTGTATAACCCATGCGTTTGTTGCGCTCATAATCATTCAATACACCCAGTTTGGTTACACGCTGCGTTGCAATGGTTTCTAAAATAGAGATTTTAGAGTTCTCAAACAGGAGATCAGATTTCGGCATGTTATCAATCAGTTCAACCATGCCACTCAACGCTTCCTGAATCTTGTCTGCCTGCGTACCGATGTATGACGTAGAATAGAAGGGATCGGAAGGATAATACGGCAGGTCAAACGTAGATTTAACGGAATAAGCCAGCGCTCTTGATTCACGCATTTCCTGAAATACCAGACTGCCCATGCTGCCGCCAAAATATTCGTTGTATAGCTGAATGGCCGGAATCAGTTCTTTATTAAAATCAACGGAGCGGGAAAGTAATAATACTTCAGCCTGCACCATATCGTAGTTTACCCAGTACACTTTGTTTGCTGCCGGTTTACTGAACGAATAAGCTGTCTGAATGCGCATCAGCGATTCACCTTTTGATTTATGCAGCTTTGTAATGGATTTAGATAGTGCAGCAAAAGATGCCGGGCCATAATAAACAATTTCATGTTTTGAATTGTACAGTTGTTTAAATGCCGCGATCAATTCTTCGGATGTAATTACTTTTAAGCGATCTTCCGGAATGATATTGGTAAATGGATTGATACCATCGTACTTAACATAGCCTGCCATTGCCGAACGCAGAATAACATCTTTATTGGTTTTGTTGTCTGCCCGGCTTTTTAAGATGTTTGATTTGATTTGTGCCAGCGCTTCATTGTTGCCTTTCATGCGCTGAACAAACGATTCAAGTAAGGTTAATGCTTTTACATAATTATCCTGTATGCCGGAAAGTGTAAGAATTAATTCACTGCCTGCTATGCGGAAGGAGTAATTACAGCCAAGTTTATAGAACTCTTCCTGCAGCTGCTCTGCCGTATATTTATCCGTGCCCAGGTAATTCAGGTAGGAGAGCATTAAGCTGTTCTGCGGGTCCGGCATTTTGCCTAAATCCCATTTGTATTGCTGCGTAAATAATGCGTTTTCTTTATTCTGTTTATACAAAGCAGGGAATACACCGATGATTGAAGCCGTGAGTTCTTTTGCATAATCCAGGTATACGGGTTTGATCACCGGAGACGGCGTTTTGAAAACTTCTTTGTAGAAGTCAGACTGGCTGTCTCTGTTTACCGGCACGGAAGAAATGATCGGCTTTGGTACCTTCTGTATCGTAGAGTCAACGCCTTTGCGTTTGAATACCGTTACATAATTATTCTGAAAGTATGCGGTTGCAAAATCCTGTACCTGCTGTTTGGTGATGCTTTGCAGGATATTGATTTCATTGATGTAATCTTTCCAGCTGATGCCCCATACAAACGCATCTACAAACGCATCGGCACGTGCTTTGTTACTTTCAAACTGCGTCATGGTACTTGTTTTGTAATCGTTTACAACAGCCGGGATGAGCCAGTCTTTAAAATTGCCTGTCTTTAAATTCGTGATCTGCTGTAACAGTAATGCTTCTACGGCTTCCAGTGTCTGGCCTTCCAGCGGTTTTCCGCCAAGCATTAAGATGCTGTAATCTTTCAGCGGCAGATCGTAGGAGTAGGCCCCCATTGCTTTCTGCGCCTGATTGATATTCAGATCGATTAAGCCAGCCTGACCATTTGTTAGCAGCATCTGGATCATTTTTAATTTGCTTCTGAATGCCGGGTCTTTTGGTATGGCAACATCCAGGCGGTAAGCAAGCGATACGCTTTCTGCTGTTGGCCCGACAACAGTTGCCTGCAACGGTATTTTAATGGCCTCTTCAACCGGCGCCGCTAACACGGGTACATCTTTTTTGAGTAATTTTGAAAACTGTTTTTCCAGCAGGGTAATCGTGGAATCGTAATTCAGGTCGCCGCTCATGCAGATCGCCATGTTATTGGCTACATAATACGTATTGAAGTATTTTTTAATTTCTGTGATTGACGGGTTTTTTAAATGTTCTACCGTACCGATGGTTGTCTGTGTGCCGTATGCATCTTTTTTAAACAGCGAAGCCATGGTAGTTTCAAAGACTTTTCTGCCATCATTATCCAGGCCTTTGTTCTTTTCTTCGTAAACTGCTTCCAGCTCTGTGTGGAACAAGCGCGGAACAACCATGCTGAACCGTTCTGCTTCGATCTCTGCCCATTTCTGGATCTGGTTGGATGGAATGTCGTTTACATATACGGTCTGTTCTACAAAGGTATAGGCATTGGTGCCCTGCGCGCCGATCTGGCTCAGCATCTTGTCGTATTCATTTGCGATCGCATACCCTGCTGCTACAACAGAGATGCTGTCGATCTGATGGTAGATGGCCGTACGTTTTTTAGCATCTGCCGTATTTCGGTACACTTCATACAATGCCTCTATTTTATCCAGTTCAATTTGTTCTTTCGGCCAGTCTGATGTACCGATCTTTGATGTACCTTTAAACAAGATGTGTTCCAGGTAATGCGCGAGCCCGGTTGCCGTTGCGGGATCGTTCTTGCTGCCGGTGCGTACGGCTACGTATGTCTGGATGCGGGGAGCATCTTTGTAATCGGACAGATATACTTTCAATCCGTTTGAAAGGGTGTAGATACGGGCCTTAAGCGGATCATTGGTTACGTATTCATAGTTGCGCCCTTTGGAGTCGGTCGCTGTTTTTGTTTCAAAAGCTGTTTGAGAAAGAGCCGCTGAAAAGCAACCGATGCTTAATCCGATACTGAGAATAAAATGTTTCATACGTTGAATACTATATGTTTTATACGTGTGTATGTTGTGGTGACCTGTGTTTTCTTTTGCTCATTAGTTGAACGTTAATCTGACAGGAACACAAACAACAGCGAAAATGCGTATTGTTTTTAGAAAGCGGACATGAATGGGTTGTTACAGTTTAAACCAGGAAAACAATATCCATACATAGTTGTCCTCATTATAATAAAATTCACTTTGGTAAGAATAGTTTGTATTTACTGTAACAGAGAATGTGTGTTCTTCAAGAGCTACAATGGATAATCCTGATTTGATCGCAGTGGAATTTGATGTTCGATCTGCTGCATCCAGAACAATACCCGGAGCAAGTTTCTTTTTGAGCAAAGGAAAATTTTCTTTGGAAGAAAGCTGCAGCGGGTATGGTTTAATGCTCTTGTCTCCTGAAACAGAAATTAAGGGTCTTAAAAGAATGGTGTCAGAAGGGTAGTTGTTGTTGATGATTAAATCGCGGATGACACGTTTGGAAAGCGCAGATTCAGCACTGGTGTGATAGGTTATAAATTGTGCCGCTACGATTACAAGTGCTACGGCGAGTATGGTGAATTTTCTTTTCATTAAAATGAGAGACGTAAATATTCGTATTTAGTAATTGATTGGAATGAAAAGACAGTACATTCAAATCTGTCAGGTTCAATACAGGCTAACATTACGTAACGTTATTAATAGTTGATGCGTGTTATTTTTTATTTTAAACTTGCAGATCTGGCAGGCATATCAAAAACTGCCAAAACGTATTTGTAAAACGCTGAAATCAATAGTTTATTTCAAGTCCCAGTTTTTTTCTGAGTTCTGCCACAACCGGGTAGTGTTCCATCAGGAACTTAAGCTTGTCATCATCGGTGAAGAATTTCTTTTCCTTCGGTGCTACATACCCGATCTTTGCGTGTATGCGGATCGCTGTATTTTTTAACGACTGACGTAAATGTGCCAGGAATTCTACTTTAATCTCTTCCAGCTGATCCATCTGCACTTCATTGCCAACGGTTATCTGTATGCTGAAGTCGGGCTGCAGGTCAATAGCGGTGCTCGTTAATACGATATGATGATGGATCATGCCTTTTCCTTTCAGCTTTTCTGCATAGGCATTCCATACCTGAGTAAGCTGTGCGAGGGTAAACGTTTGCTGTACACCGGCGGTTTCTTCGGAAGCAGGTGTAAGCGCAATGGTTGCCGCCGCTGTTTCTGCTGCGGGCCTGGCAGCGCTCTCTTTTAGATCCTGTAGTTTGGGAATGCGGAAGCCGCTTGTGGAAGGAGACGTACCTGCCTTATCACCTAATACGAAAGGTTTGCCTGCAGGCTGTTCTGAAACGCCGCCGTTTGCAGCAGCAGCGTCCTGTTTTAATTTACTTTTTTTTTTAGGTCTTCCAGCAGGTCAGGAGCGGAAATTGCCTGATTGATGAAGGCCATTTTCATCAGCGCCAGTTCAACGTGCAGACGTTGGTTTTTGCTTCCTTTGTAATGCAGGTCACACTGGTTGCCGATGTTCAGGCCGGACATTAAAAAGCTGATACTTACAGCAGATGACTGTTGCTCATAACGTTTCTTAACTTCTTCCGAAACTTCCAGCAAGGCAATCGTTGCTTTGTCTTTGCATACCATCAGGTTGCGTAAATGTTCGCTCAGGCCAATGATAAAATTGTGTCCATCAAAACCCTGGCGCAGGATCTCGTCAAAAGTAAGTAAGCTGTTGGCAACATCCTGTGTATTCAGCATGTCGGTAAGCTTGAAGTAATAATCGTAATCTAAAATATGCAGGTTATCAATCGCACATTTATAGGTAATGGTATTGTCCGAAGAGAATGTTACGATGAGATCAAACATGGAAAGTGCGTCACGCAATGCGCCGTCCGCTTTCTGAGCGATCAGGTGTAAGGCTTCCTTTTCAGCTTTGATATTTTCTTTTACAGCAATGCCAGCCAGGTGTTCGGCAATATCTTTTATCTGAATACGGTTGAAATCGAAGATCTGGCAACGCGATAAAATTGTTGGAATGATCTTATGTTTTTCCGTAGTAGCTAAGATGAAAATGGCATACGCAGGAGGCTCCTCAAGCGTCTTCAGGAATGCGTTGAACGCAGCCGTAGAGAGCATATGGACCTCATCTATGATATAGATTTTATATTTTCCGTATTGCGGCGGATAGCGCACCTGTTCAACAAGGTTCCGGATATCATCTACCGAGTTGTTGGATGCAGCATCTAATTCCTGAATATTGAACGAGGCATTGTTGTTAAAACTCTTGCACGATTCGCATTCGTCGCAGGCTTCAATATCTGCTGTAATGTTTGTACAGTTGATGGTTTTGGCCAGAATACGCGCATTAGTGGTTTTACCAACCCCTCTGGGACCGCAGAATAAAAATGCCTGAGCAAGGTGATTGTTTTTAATAGCATTCTTCAGAGTCGTAGTAATATGACTTTGCCCTACAACGCTGTCAAACGTTGCCGGTCTGTATTTACGTGCTGAAACAATGAAATTATCCATACAGCAATTTACTAAAAGTATAGAATATGAGTGGAAAAGTTTTACACACGAGCGGTTATAACTCTTTGGGTTTTTGATATAATGTATTCATTTTCAGTATGTATTATATGTTAATTTCTGCTGTATGCGTAAAAAAAGATTCAGAACCAGGGAAGAGGAAACAGATATCCCTGACAGGGAATTTTATTTTCAGCTTTCTTTAATCTGTTTATATGAGTTACCGATGAGCAAGAGGTGAGAGAAAGGTGGGATAAAGGTGGGATAACCATGGCTCAACTGCTTATGAAGCTTAGGTAAAGCTGCCGTTTTTTATGTTTCAACAGGCAGAGTTACTAAACATGCTGTTGGTAAATGTCTTATGCCAAGGCGATCCGGAATGCGTATGCAACCTCTATAAGTCTCCTGTGTATGCCACCGTATTTTAAACAGATCCTGTATTTATATTTAAACTATATATCATTTTTTTTAAAAATAGTATTATCTAAAGAATTTATCTCTCAGGTAAATATCGTTATATTTTTAAGCATGTAACGTTATTTAATGAAAGTGCTTTTACGCGATCAATAAATACTAATTCTCAGAGATTCCTGACAGTATGTATTCATGTTTTTATACCGGAATTTTCCCTGACGTTAAGCACGTATTCATTATTATTATTTTAAGTCAATAATTTTTTTATTTCCATACCGTTTTATTATGCTGTTTGGTTTTCATATACCATACTTACAGGCATGCATGGCCTGTGTATTCAGGCATGCAGCATTTTTATACGTATCCGTTGAAGAAAAATAAAGTCTGAAGCTGTATAATTTTTTTAAATAATAATGCACATCCTGAAGCGGTTAAAAATGTAAAATAATGTATCTTTATTATGCCTGTAGTTAATATGATTTACGTGATGCCGTTTGCCGGAAAGCGTTGCCTGAATAACTACTTTATTTATACCGACTAATACATGTCCAAACAAAATTACGATTCGAAATTCTGCGGAAGTCTGCCAATAAGTTTTGTTAACCAGATTCAGGATTATGGTTTTTTACTTGTGTGTGATCCTGCACTTATTGTTTTGCAGGTAAGTGATAATGCAGAAGCTTTCACCCGTATTTCCTACCAATCATTTATAGATAAAAATCTGAAGGAACTTCTTACTGCAGATTCGTTTCAGCTGCTTCAGGAAAAGCTTTCATCCAAGGCCCAGAAGCGTTTTACCTGTACGCTTGAATTTTACGGAGGTGTGCGGACATCTTTCCTGACCTTGATTCATGTAAAAGAAGAATATATTCTCTTCGAGTTTGAGCCATCGGATGATACCGATATAAAAGGCTTCCGGGAAGTTTACCAGCAGATCCATGAAGCATCTGCTGCCATTCAGCAGAGCCAGGAACTGGGCGAATCGCTTTCCATTGCTGTAAAAGAGCTGAAAACATTTTCGGGTTTTGATAAGGTCATGATTTATAAGTTTGATGAAGACTGGAACGGGCATGTACTGGCAGAGGCAATGGAGCCCGGTATGGAATCTTACCTGGGGATCACATTCCCAGCTTCAGATATTCCTAAGCAGGCGCGCGAACTTTACCTGAAAAATCCATACCGGCTTATCCCGGACAGGGAGTATAAGCCTTCGAAGCTGTATCCGGTAATTAATCCGGCCAGCAGCGGTTTTGTAGATCTGGGTGTGTGTAATCTGCGCGGGGTGATCAAAGTGCATCTGGAATATCTGACAAACATGAACGTGAAATCTTCTATGTCGACACGTATTCTGAAAGACAATACACTCTGGGGACTGATCGCGTGCCACCACCGTGAAAAGAAATTTCTGAATTTTGATCAGTGTTCGGTATTTGAAATGTTTTCAAATGTTGTTTCTACGCGTCTTTCCGCACTTGAGACCGAACAGAACCTGACAAAGACAACGGAAAACCAGGCCCTGATGAATTCGATCATTGAAGAGCTCTATTCACAGACGATGCTGATCAATGCCATTGATAATTGTGCAGCTTTAATCATGCAGCTGCTGGATTGCACCGGATTGGTGCATATACGTGAATCTAAGGTGAAATCATTCGGTGCCTGTCCGTCTGCATCCTCTATTCATGAACTGGTAATCTGGCTGCAGATGAAAAATTTTACAACGTTATACGCTACCGCCGCATTAACCGAAGCGTATGAAGATGCAGCAGCCATAGCTTCCGTAGCCAGCGGCTTGCTGGCGTTTCCGGTCATTCCCGATAAAGGTGAATATATATTGTGTTTCCGTGCAGAGATCCTGCAGCGTATCGATTGGGGCGGGAATCCGAACGAAGCGATCCGGTTCAACGAAGATATGAAAACCTATCATCCGCGGCATTCCTTTGAGATATGGAAGGAAGAGATCAAAAGCACAAGTCAGCCTTTTCAGGAATATGAAATGAATTTTGCAAAAGAGCTGCAGC
The DNA here is from genome assembly GCF_000014145.1 of Cytophaga hutchinsonii ATCC 33406. Lineage (NCBI taxonomy): Bacteria > Pseudomonadati > Bacteroidota > Cytophagia > Cytophagales > Cytophagaceae > Cytophaga > Cytophaga hutchinsonii. The sequence continues at coordinate 1,428,292 of NC_008255.1, forward strand.
GTATCTTTATTGAAACGCGGTTGAAAGAACAAAACAGACGATAGTATATTGATGGATATAAAATCAGACAATACACATTACATAGTTGGTATCGGGGCTTCGGCAGGAGGTCTGGAAGCGTATAACGATTTTTTTGACAACGCGCCTGAAAACAGCCGGCTTTCGTATATTCTTGTACAGCATTTATCACCGGATTATAAAAGTCTGCTGGTAGATCTGCTGTCGCGCCACACGCACATGAAAATATACGAGGCCAGGAATGAAATGGAGATCCGGCCGAATTGTATCTATGTTATTCCGCCGGGCAAAAATCTTACGGTAGGTGAAGACAAGCTGATCATCCATGAAAAGGACAGTCTGGATAAAGGCCCGAACACGTCTATTGATACATTCTTTTATTCCCTTGCCGATAAGTACGGCGACCGTGCCATTGCCATTGTATTGTCTGGCACCGGTACCGATGGTTCCCGCGGGATAGAAGCCATTAAGGATGCCGAAGGGCTTGTGATCGTGCAGGACCCGCAGCTGGCTAAGTTTGACGGCATGCCGCGCAGCAGCATTGCAACCGGGCGTGCGGACCTGATCCTGCCTACTTCGAAGATGCACGTAGAGATTATTAATTATATCAATGAGCTGCCGGTTGTGAGCCTTATTGAAAATGAGATCGACCAGGGAGTGTTGAACAAAGTGCTGCATGTATTGCATAAGCAGACAGGATGTGATTTTCAGCAGTACAAGATGCCGACAATCCTTCGAAGGTTAACCCGCCGCCTGGCCTTCCTGAAAATATCTACCGTAGAAGATTATCTGCACTACATCATAGAGCATACACAGGAAGGGAAAATATTTTGTAAGGACCTGCTGATCGGTGTTACAAAGTTCTTCCGGGATAAAGAGGCATTTGACAGCCTGCGTGAAAAAGTGCTGATTCCGCTGATTGATTCAAAACATGATTTTGAAACCATAAAAGTTTGGGTGAGTGCCTGCAGTACAGGAGAAGAGGTATACTCCATTGCAATCCTGCTGCATGATCTTATCCAGCAGCGCAACCGCAACCTGGAAGTAAAGATTTTCGGCACCGATCTGGATGCTTCCCATATTGAAAAGGCTTCCAAAGCCGAATATCCGGAATTTATTAATAAGGAAATTCCGCTGGAATACCTGAGCCGGTATTTCACAAAAAGAGATAATGTCTATACAGTCATTCCTGAGATCCGCAAACAGATCGTATTTGCCCGGCATAATCTCATTACCGATCCGCCGTTTATTAAGAACGACCTGGTAAGCTGCCGGAACATGCTGATCTATGTAAATAACCAGCTGCAGAAGATCATTTTATCGAAGTTCAGTTTCGGGCTGAACAAGAACGGCTACCTGTTCCTGGGGCCGAGTGAAAGTATTTCTACCAATAAGGATGCTTTTGTGGAGATGGACCGCAAATGGAAACTGTACAGCAAAGCAGACACGGAAGGCAAGAGCACTTATCCAGGACGTTATGAAGACAGGTTTGCCTTTCATACGAATATTAAGAAAGGTAAAACCACTGCTGTCGGGATGGCTGAAAGCAAGGCTCTTTCAGAAGCCGTGCACCAAACCATTCTGGAAGATTTTGCTGTGGTTGGTTTTTATCTGGACCGGCATTATATTATTCATGACACGATCGGGAACTATAAAAAATATCTGGTATTCCCGGAAGAAGGGTTGAAGTTCAATCTGCTGAAAATGCTTCCGGATGCGGTATCCATTCCGTTAAATACCGCCCTTATCAAAGCCTGGAAGAACAATGAAACTGTTCTGCTCAATAATCTGCATTATGAACTGAACGGTCAGTTCATCAGCCTGGTTATAAGTGTGCGTCCCGATAAAGAAGTGCAGGGTAACACACTGGTAATGTTCAATTCAACCCCGCACATGTTCGATATTGGCGATAACAATGAGCACATGGAAGATGGTCCGAATAAGGAGCTGCTGACCAAACTCAAGCGGGAACTTAAGGAAAGCAAGTTTAATCTGCAGACAGCTATTGAAGAACTTGAAACAACAAATGAAGAACTGCAGTCCAGCAATGAAGAACTGCTCTCATCCAATGAAGAGCTGCAATCGAGCAATGAAGAGCTGCAGTCTCTGAATGAGGAACTGCACACATTAAATACCGAACATCAGCTCCGCATTCAGGAGCTGCTTGATCTCAACGACGATCTGAATAATTATTTCCGGTGCAGCGACATCGGCCAGGTGATCGTTGATAAAGACATGCTGATCCGGAAATTCAACCCTGCCGCCGCAGGGCTTATTAATATCATAGAGAGTGATGTCTCACGTTCCATTACACACCTTACGACCAATTTCCGGTACGATAATTTTGAACGCGATATCAAACAGGCGCTGTTCGAGAACAAGATCATTGAAAAAGAACTGAATCTTGAAAACGGTGTAACGCTTCTTGTACGGATCTATTCCTATATCCGCAAGAACAATATCATTGACGGTGCGCTCATCAGCTTTATTGATATCAGCGGATTTAAGAAGCTGAACAGTATTATCAATGGTGTATTCGATTCAAGCAAGAGTTCTATTCTTGCGCTTAGTGCATCCAGAAACAGGTCGGGAGAAATCTCTGAACTGTTCAGCATTACTTCCAATTCAGTTGCCAATGAGCTGTTCGGGAAAAATCTTTCGGAAGAGCACGTGCCGTTTTCTGCTGTAAGCATGCATTTGTATGAGCTGATCTACAAAGATCTGGTGCGTGTGGTTGAAACCGGGAACAGTTTTGTAACCGAGCTGGGTTTAAACGATAAATGGTTTGATGTGTCTGCTGTAAAGATGATGGACGGGCTTGCGCTTACACTGAATGATATCAGTGACCGCAAGATGATGGAAGACCAGCTGCGTAAAAGTTATGGTGAACTCTTTGCCGCAAAAGAAAATCTGAAGACACTTAATTACAATCTGGAAACACGTGTCGCTGAACGCACACGTGAGCTTGCTACGAGCGAAGAACGTTTTCGTCTGGTATCAACCGTTACAAACGATGTGGTGGTAGACTGGAACTTTATGAATAATTCGATCTGGCTGAGTGATAATTATGAACGCCTTCTGGGATATAAAAAAGATACGTTTGAACTTACACGTAAATTCTGGCTCAGTAACATTCATCCGGAAGACCGCGACCGGATCAATAAGGCCGTTAATGCCTATATCAATACATCCCAAACACACTGGGAACTTGAATACAGGTATCAGCATGCAGACGGCAGCTATAAGCTGATCAATGACAGAGGCTATCTGATGCTGGATGAACACGGAACGCCGTACCGCATGCTGAGCTCGATGCTGGACATCACGGAGATACGCGATACCAAAAAAGATCTGAAGGAAAGTGAGATGCGTCTTAGCCTGGCGCTGGACGCGTCTAATATGGCGGCATGGCACATTGATATGGATACCAGACACATTGCTTATTCAGACACGCTTGCCGTTATATTCGGGTACCCGAAAGATACAACTCTGGTATGGAGTGATCTTGTTGCGCAGATTTATCCGGAAGATATGCATTTATATCAGACAGCCAGACAGCAAATGGAAACTACAGGACTGTATGAATATGAAATACGTATTGTATGGCCCGATAACAGCATCAAATGGATTAAAACCATTGGTAAGATGTTGCTTGATTCAGATGGCAGTCAGCGGCGTATGATCGGTATCACACGCGATATTACTAAAGATAAAGAGGCATCTCTGCAGCTGGAACAAATGGTTGTAAAGCGTACCGCTGAATTGCGCAAAAAGAATGAAGATCTTTCCCAGCAGAATGAGTTTATTGAAACCATCTTTGATGCTTCTGTAAATTCGATTGCGGTTGTTAATAAGGATCTGGTAATTACTTCTGTAAATAAAGCCTGTGAAGATATCTTCCTGATCAGACGTGAAGCGGCGATCGGTCAGAAATATACCGATGTGTTCAGTCAGTCTGAGGCCGTATTTGATTATGAAAATATTCTGAGCGTATTCTCCGGACAAAGCCTGCACAACAGTGTACTGATCAACCGCGGCCCGGAGACTAAGTATCTGGACAATTATTTTATCCCGCTTGCATATAACAATATGGTTTACGGCGCATTGATCATTTCGCATGACATTACCGAGATCAATGCCGCCAACCAGAAGCTGAGCCAGATCAATAATCAGCTTATAAAATCCAACAGCGATCTGGAACAGTTTGCCTATATAGCGAGTCATGATCTGCAGGAACCGTTGCGGAAAATCCGTGTCTTTATTTCGCTGCTAAATCAGAAGCGGGCAAAAGATGATGTAGATACGTATCTGCAGAAGATCGCAGCATCAGCCGAGCGGATGTCATCGCTGATAAAAAATGTTCTGGATTTTTCGCGCTTGTCTTATGACCATAACGCGATGACAGATATAGACCTGAACAGTACGATCAGTTATCTGCTGGTTGATTTTGAACTGATCATAAAAGAAAAGGGTGCTGTGGTTCATGTCGGGAAGCTGCCGCACATCAACGGTATTGCGCATCAGATCAGTCAGCTTTTTTCAAATCTGCTGAGTAATTCACTAAAGTTCTGCGTGCAGAAACCATTGATATCCATTGAGGCAATACAGCTTACAAATAAACAGGTACGGACATTTGAACAGCTTGATCCTTCACGGAAATATATTGTTATTTCTTTTAAAGATAATGGGATCGGGTTTGAACAGAAGTATGCAGATAAGATATTCGGTTTCTTTTACCGCATGGCGCAAACAGAAATAAATTACAAAGGCAATGGAATCGGTCTGGCACTTTGTAAAAAGATTGTTGAGAACCATGGCGGGCTTATTAACGTGGAGTCTGAGATCGATAAAGGAACAACATTCAGGATCATTCTTCCGTTATTTTAGCAGTTTTCAAAACGCATCTGCTGAAATATTTGTGTACGGGTTTTCAGCAGAGCAACGTTATACTCCCCGGAGGTCTGAATCAATTGATTGATGTGATTGAAATGGTTTATCTGTTCCTCTCAGCGTGGTCTGTGGCACACAGACCACGCTGAGAAATTGGTTGGTGACGCCCGGTACTGATTGGCTGTTTATTCATACCCTCTCACCATGGTCTGTGGCACACAGAACATTTGCTGGTGGTCTGTGTGCCACAGACCACGGTGGCAGTGAGCCTTAGTATTCGCTTTCTGTATTATTAGAACTTAAAATGGAACTTCTGTTTAAAAAAGGTTATATTTGTATCCCTTTACACGAAATGGGGTCGACAGGAATTGACAGGTTGAGTGATTACGTGTGTAAGCATGCAGGCTCATGGGATGAGAGCCTTAAAAGATAGTTCCGAACAATAATTGGCGAAGAATCTTACGCCATGGCTGCTTAATTACGAACTAAGTTTGTAATAATGAGCGTTGAGTGGAGCTGTTAAGAACAGCACCCGGCCACATCTCACACGGCTTCTGTTCTGCGGGCTGTGAACTGAGATGTCGAACAGCAGGACTAGGGGAGTACAAGTTGCGGGTGCTTCGCGAAATTAAGTAACTAAGGTTATAGTTGGGTGCCGGTGACCTGCTACAGCTCGAAAATGAACATCCGGCTAAGCATGTAGAAGATTCGATAGTGGCCTTCTCTGGACGAGAGTTCGAATCTCTCCGACTCCACACTGAAAGACCTAACTAATTGATTATTAGTTAGGTCTTTGTTTTTTTTGTTCCAACACTGTTCCAATAAAACTTTTCTAAACGCCAACAGCGATTGTAATCATTATTCGTTATTCGCGAATTGAGAATTATAATAAGTTGTCCTTTTTGAAATTGGTTGGTGACGCCCGGTAATGCTTGGATGTTTACCTAACATTCAGACGGGCTAAACACCAACCAATGCGAGTATGCGCGGTTACATTTTCATCATTTCTTCTCCCTGTTCACTTTTCTAATCTACGTTCGTAGATATAAAGATTCCCTGTATTTATTGGATTCGCCAGAACAGTACTGCTGTATAACGGATCTGTAGTATGCTTAACTATTCAAAAATAGTTGAACGTTAAAATGCTGTCTTACGCACAAGGCAGTTTTATAGGGTAAATAGTATGGAATAAAATTTTTGAATCCTAAACGCAGAATACGATGAAAATAAAAAGACAAATCAAGAACAGTATCCTTTTGTTTATACTGAATCTGTTTGCCGCCACTTCATTTGCTCAGATACCGCTGGTGTATGAAGTAGAGAATACCGGTGCATCCTGTACTGCGCCTCCCTTACCGGCTGTGGCTCAGTTACCTTCCTATGCCATGCTGCCGGATCCTTTTGCCTGGTCAAACGGCAGCGGCAGAATTGCTAGCTTTGCTGACTGGTCGTGCAGAAGAAATGAGATCAAACGTGAAATTGAACAATACGAGATTGGTGTGAAACCGCCGAAACCCGCTAATATAACGGCTACTTATACCGGAGGTGTACTTACTGTGCGTGTTACTGAAAATGGCAAAACGCTTACGCTTACATCAAACGTTACTATGCCAACCGGCACGGGACCTTTCCCTGTAGTGATCGGGATGAATGCCCGCACCGGACAGCTTCCGACAAATTTATTCAATGGTGTTATACAAATACCATTCAACCACGATCAGGTTGCGAAATATACACAAGGGGACAGAGATCCATCGTATCCGTTCTTTCAGCTTTATCCCAACCTTACCAGTAACGGATATTACAGTGCATGGGCATGGGGCATAAGCCGTTTGATTGATGGTATTGAACTTGTGCAGGCACAACTGAATGCCGATACAAAACGGATTGCTGTAACAGGCTGTTCCTATGCCGGTAAAATGGCGCTGTTTGCAGGTGCGTTCGATGAACGTATTGCCTTAACAATCGCACAGGAGTCCGGCGGCGGCGGTGTTAATGCGTGGCGTGTATCCGAGACGATTGGAAACGTAGAAAAAATAAGCAATACCAATTATGCCTGGTTTATGCAAAGCCTGAAAACAAACTTTCAGAATGGCAATGCAGTAAAACTTCCGTATGATCACCATGAATTAATGGCAATGATTGCACCTCGTGCTTTATTAGTATTGGGGAATCCGCCTTTTGAATGGCTGGGAGATGAATCGGGTTATGTGTCGAGCAGAGCTGCTCAGGAAGTATGGACAACGCTTGGCGTGCCTGAACGGTTTGGATTTTCTTTCCGTGGCGGCCACGATCACTGCTCGCTGCCAAGTGCATCAAACGCAGAGGTTACAGCCTTTGTAGATAAATTCCTTCGGAATAGTACAACAGCGAATACCAATATTGCGGTACATTCTTTTCCCAATACCGATTATAATAAATGGATTGCCGCATGGAAAGGATATGTACTGCCTCCGGTAAATACTAATTCGCCGGCCGTTACGGTTACAGCTCCGGCAACAAATGCTTCTTACGCCGAAGGTGAACCGATAACAATCACTGCAACGGCAACACCAAAAACAGGGACGATCACGCAGGTAGAATTTTATCAGGGTACTACACTATTAGGAACGGATGCAGCCGCACCTTATACATTTACATGGGCCAATGCACCCGCAGGAAAATATCAGATCACGGCAAAAGCCACTACTTCTGCCAGTCATGCAGGTACTTCCGCTGCGATAACCGTTCTTGTAACCAAAGCCATTTTCCAGACAGGTACAGCGCCAGCCATTGACGGCACAGTAGATGCTGCATGGAGCAATTATACGGCTGTTCCGATCACAAATATATTGAGCGGTACGGTAAGTTCTGCCGCAGATCTTTCCGGTAACTGGAAAGCGATGTGGGATGCAACGAATTTGTATGTGCTTGTGCAGGTAACAGACGACGTGAAACGCAACGATGCCGGTACAGATGTATACAACGATGATGGGGTTGAAATCTATTTTGATTTTGGGAACAATAAACCAATGGCGTATGGCGCAAACGATCATCAGTATACGTTCCGCTGGAATGATGCTACCGCAGCGTATGAAATAAACGGACATTCCGTTGCCGGTATTACTAAAGGGAGCACCAATACAACGGGTGGATATATTATGGAAGTACGTATTCCATGGGTAACAATCGGCGGTGTACCAGCAGCAAACAGCCTGCACGGTTTTGATGTTATGATCAACGACGATGATAATGGTGCAGCCCGGGATAAAAAAATAGCCTGGACAGCTACGGCAGATGATACCTGGAACAATCCATCGCTGATGGGTACAATTGTTCTGAAAGGGCTGGATTGTACGCCTCCGGCAGCAACGATTACAGCAACAGGTGCAACAACTGTATGCAGCGGTACTTCTGTAACACTGAATGCAAATGCGGGAACAGGTTTTACTTATATATGGAAAAAAGATGATACAGTTATCGCCGGAGCAACTGCCGCTTCATATGCCGCAACCACTTCCGGTTCCTATACGGTAACGGTTACATCCGGTGCATGTGCGGCAACATCCACCGCAACGTTAGTAACGGTAAATACAGCACCTGCCGCACCTACAGTTGCCGCAACCGTTGCGTATTGCCAGAATGAAACAGCAGCGGTATTAACGGCAACAGGTACCGGATTGAAATGGTATACAGCAGCAACGGGTGGTACATCAACAAATGCACTGACACCGGAAACCGGAACTGCAGGTTCAAGGAACTATTATGTATCACAGACAACAAACGGCTGTGAAAGTGCACGGGCAGTAATTGCGGTAACCATACATGCACTGCCGGCAGCAACGATCACAGCAGGTTCACCGACAACATTTTGTACAGGCGGCTCTGTACTGCTTACAGCCAGCACAGGTACTTCCTATGTCTGGAAAAGAGGTGCAACACTGGTTGGTACGGCTGCAACATATACAGCTGCTGAATCCGGTTCATACACGGTTGAAGTTACCAATGTCGCTACCTGCAAAGCAGTATCAACGGCAACAGCAGTAACAGTAACCACCGCACCTGCCGCACCTGCAGTTGCTGCAACCGTTGCATATTGTCAGAATGAAACAGCAGCGGTATTAACGGCAGCAGGAAGCGGATTGAAATGGTATACAGCAGCAACGGGTGGTACATCAGCTGCTGCACTAATACCGGAAACAGGAACTGCAGGCTCAAGGAACTATTATGTATCACAGACAACAAACGGCTGTGAAAGTGCGCGCGCAGTAATTGCGGTAACCATACATACCTTACCTGCAGCAACGATCACGGCATCCGGTTCTACAGCCATTTTACCGGGCGGCAGCGTATTGTTGAATGCAAACACGGGTACCGGTTTCGCCTATAAATGGTTTAGAGGTACAACTCAGTTAAGTATAGCTTCAGCATACGAAGCTAATACAGCAGGTGCTTATACCGTAGAGGTTACGAATGCAAACGACTGTAAAGCTGTATCTGCAGCAACGATTGTAACGTCAGCAACGAATCAGCCTTCGGTTATTACGATTACCTCTCCATTGCCTGATGCAACGATTAAAGGTGCAATAACTATTTCGGCAGACATTTCAGACGCAGATGGTGCTATTACACGTGTCGAGTTTCTGGATGGTACTACTGTGATCGGTACAGCTGCAGCAGCGCCGTATACATTTGTCTGGAATACGCCGGGCGCAGGAGAACATTCTATAACGGTTCGGGTTACGGATCAAAATGGCGGTGTAACAACTTCAGCACCGGTAACAATAACTTCTGAACAAATTACTACTGCTGTACAATCTGCCAATAGCATTCAGGCTTTTGTATATCCGAATCCTTCTGCCGGAGAAGTGTTTATTGAAACGGAAACCGATCTTTCAACGGCTGATTTTACGGTGGTTGATGTATTGGGTAAAGAAGTATCCTTATCGGCCATGGTTACAGGAAATGGCGCAACGGTTGATCTGAGTAATTTAAGTGTAGGGACTTATGTATTACTTGTGAGAGACGGGAATTCCATTTTAAGAAAAAAAATAACACTTATAAAATAATAATCACTCATAATTCAGTCAGCTGCGGCAGCCCTTCGTTTTAAACGGAGGGCTTTTTTATGAGATATGCCGAAAGCTTAAAACGGAATGCTAAACGGGGAATGCTTACTGCCAGATCTATCCGTAGTTCACCACAATCTATAGAATGATTTATAATGCAGATTGTCAGGCCCGGTTGAGCGCTTGACCATTCAGCAGTTTTTGAAAAAGTTTCTTTTTTATTGCTGTTCTTTTGGCTGTTCTTTTGCCTTTGCGCCGCGGCCGAGCAAAAGAACCAAAAAATTAAGGCTGTTCACGGCGGCGAATCAAATAAGCTATATAGTATCTCGATCCTGAAATTAGTATAGATATAACTGAATTTTTACTGTTTACAATTTTGCCCCGGGTTCGTAGCTCTGTAAATCCGTGTCTGGACCTTAGAATATGGATTATACAAACTCATCCTTCAGCTTAAAAACACGTTTAAATATAGAAACATATGAAGCATAGATTTATTGCCGCATTCTTCTGGGCTTTTTTTACATGGGTGTTAACGCCTCAGGCTTTTTCACAGGACCCCAATTTTCATATTTACCTTTGCTTCGGGCAATCGAATATGGAAGGGCAGGGACCGATTGAAGCGCAGGACCAGACTGTTGACAGCCGTTTCCGCGTGATGCAGGCAGTAAGCTGCACGGGTCAGCCTCAGAATGCCTGGCGGACAGCAACGCCGCCTATTGCGCGATGTAATACCAAAATAGGGCCATCGGATTATTTTGGCCGTGAAATGGTTAAAAATTTACCGGCGAATATAAAAGTTGGTATTGTACATGTGTCTGTGGCAGGTTGTAAAATTGAACTGTTTGATAAAACAAATTACAATACCTATCTGAATAGTCTTTCATCCGCAGATCAATACATTAAAACAACTGCCGGTCAATACGGTGGTAATCCGTATGGCCGTTTGGTTGAACTGGCAAAACTTGCACAGAAAGATGGTGTGATCAAAGGGATTCTGCTGCATCAGGGAGAGTCTAATACAGGTGATCAGGCCTGGGCTACTAAAGTAAATAATGTATATAAAAATCTTCTTGCAGATCTTGGCCTTACCGCAGCGAATGTTCCGCTATTAGCCGGACAGGTTGTTGATGCGGCACAGGGCGGTCTTTGTGCCAGTATGAATACAACCATAAATGCGTTGCCGAATACCATACCAACAGCACATGTCATTTCTTCCAGCGGTTGTACCGATCAGTCAGATAATTTACATTTCACAACAGCAGGATATAGATTGCTTGGAACAAGATATGCGCAAACCATGCTTTCCCTTCTGAATATAACTGCAGCGGCAGCCCCGGTAGTAACATTAACGGCACCAACAGCAACCAGCTTTACAGCGCCTGCAAGTATTACCATTACCGCAACCGCAACCGATGCAGATGGAACAATTTCAGCTGTGAAATTCTATAACGGTAGCACCTTATTAAGTACGGTAACAACTTCTCCATATACATACAGCTGGACAAATGTTGGAGCAGGGACATACAGTATTACCGCGGTTGCAACGGATAACTCCGGCAGCAGCACAACTTCAACGGCTAAAAGTGTTACGGTAACAACTACTACATCAACAACTAACCCGATCGGGAAATGTAAAGGAAAATATTTCGGAAACATTATTGCAAACAGTGTTCCTTCTACCTATACTACATACTGGAACCAGGTAACTTCAGAGAACTCCTCTAAATGGGGATCTGTAGAAAATACACAAGGTACCTATAACTGGACAGGTTCAGATCTGGCTTACAACTGGGCAAAAAATAACGGCGGTTTATTCAAATACCACGCGTTTGTATGGGGTCAGCAGGCGCCCGGCTGGGTGTCAACAGCATCAGCAGCTACAATCACAGCGGCTGTACAGAATTATATCAAAGCATGTTCTACACACTATGCGCCAATGGGCGGGCTTAAAATGATCGATGTGCTGAATGAGCCCGTAAACACAGCGATGCCTGGTAATATGAAGGCAGCACTTACAGCCGGTTACAAAGCTGAGCCAGCAAATGCCAACGATCTGAACAACCCGTACGGATGGGTGATCTGGCCGTTCCAGCTTGCGCGTAAATATTTTCCGGATGCGGTATTGCTGATCAACGAATACAATGTTGAGATGAACTGGAACAACTGCAGAGCTCCGTATCTGGAAATGGCCAATGCGGTAAAGAATGCCCCAAACCTTACGGACGGAAAGAAAAACCTGATTGATGGGGTAGGCTTGCAATGCCATGGCATTGATAATCTGACGGCAGCAAACTTTAAAGCCTGTATTGACGAGATCTGGACTAAAACCGGATTGCCGACACACATTACAGAATTTGATCAGCAGGCAGATCCGAATGAAGCGAAACAAACGTCTGTATATTCTTCTTTAATACCTGTAGCCTGGGAGCACCCGCACGTAGCAGGGATCACACTTTGGGGATACATACAGGGAACTACCTGGAGAAACGGTAACGGCACGTCCGGCGCAAACGGTACAGATTCAGGTATCATGTATGCAAATGGCACACCACGTCCGGCACTGACCTGGCTGATAAACTATATGGCGGGGAAGCCAAGTCTGTCGTGCTGTCCGGCACCGTTCCCGTTTGCAGACTGTTCAAGCGGCAGCAGCCCGGTAGTAAGCCTTACTGCTCCGGTAAACAATGCGACGTATGCGGCAGGGGCCACTGTTACATTAACTGCTGCGGCAACCGATGCCGATGGTACGATTTCTAACGTAGAATTTTATAGCGGTACAACTTTATTGGGAAGTAAAACAACAGCGCCGTATTCTTATAGCTGGGCTACTGTTGCTGAAGGCGTTTACACAATTACAGCCGTGGCTACGGATAATTCAGGCAACAAAACCACTTCCACTGCCATAACAATCACCGTTGGTAATCCTAAAAAAGAATTGATCAACAATGGCGAATTTGATAGCGGAACAACTGGCTGGACTTTGCAGAACAATAATAATGCAACAGGCACCATGTCGGTTGTAACCAATGGAAATTTATCCGGCACCAATTCATTACGTGTGTGTCCTTCTTCAAATCCGGGTACTATTGAATGGCATGTGCAGGTAAGCCAGACAACACCGGTTGTTGCAGGTAAAACCTATCAGATAAGCTTTATGGCTAAGGCAGATGCTGCCCGACAGATGTCTGTGAACCTGCAGGAACTTGCAAGCCCTTATACAACCTATTTTTCACAGACAATTGATCTTACAACAGCTGCACAGACATTTAGCTTTACGTATACAGCAGATGTAACAGATGCAACCGCGCTGATGAAATTTTATGCAGGTGCAAACAGCATCTGTCTGAATATAGATAAGGTATCTATGACTGAAGGCAACTTTGTCCTTACGCCAGTAATTACACCGGCAGGTTTAACAACGTTCTGTACAGGCGGCAACGTTATTCTGAATGCAAATACCGGTACCGGATATACCTATCAATGGAAAAAAGATGCAGCCGATATTACGGGAGCTACCGCTGCAGCTTATACAGCAACGCAATCCGGAAGTTATACCGTAACCATTACGGCAAACGGCCAGACAGCAACTGCTCCGGCTGTTGCTGTAACCGTAAACGCTTTACCCGCTGCACCTGCCGTTACAACACCTGTTACCTATTGCGTAAATGCAACAGCTGTACCGGTAACGGCTGCAGGCACCGCCCTGAAATGGTATGATGCTGCAACAGGCGGGACAGTGGTAACCGCACTGACACCATCTACATCGGCTGCTGGTACTACAAATTATTATGCATCGCAAACTGTAAACGGATGTGAAAGCTCAAGAGCAACTCTGGTGGTAATTGTAAATGCCCTACCAGCGGCTGCAATTACTGCCGCAGGGGCCACAAACATCTGCCAGGGAAATTCAGTGATACTTACAGCCTCAGCGGGTACTTCTTATATCTGGAAAAACGGGAATACGCAGGTTGGTACTACGGCAAGTTATACAGCCACAGCAGCTGGTTCGTATACGGTAGAAGTTACAAATGCTGGCGGTTGTAAAGCTGTTTCACCAGTAACTACGGTTGCTGTAACCAGTATACCAGCGGCAACAATCACCGCAACAGGTTCAACAACATTCTGTCAGGGTGGTTCGGTACTGCTTACGGCCTCAGCGGGTAGTTCTTATATCTGGAAAAACGGCAATACACAGGTTGGTACTGCGGCAAGTTATACAGCAACAACAGCAGGTTCATACACCGTGGAAGTTACCGGTTCAGGAAACTGCAAAGGAACGTCCGGAACAACAACGGTTACGGTAACGATTCCGACAATCTGGTTTGCGGATACAGATAATGATGGTTTAGGTGATGCTGAAAACACACGTGCAGCCTGTGAAAAACCTGCCGGATACGTTTCAACAGCCGGAGATTTATGTCCTGCCGACCCTGCCAAAACAGTTCCGGGAACATGTGGCTGCGGGCTGCCGGAAACCGATTGTATTTCAACAGATATAGACTTTTCTTCGGTTCAACAGGATTTTATGCTATTCCCGAATCCTGTAACGCTTCAGACCTTATATTTCTCTGAAAGCATCAGCGGAACGGTATACGATTCAAAAGGATCGCTGGTATTTTCATTTACAGAACTGGAATCCATTGATACAGGCATATTGGAAAATGGATTGTATCTGATCTATACAAAAACAGGTGATACCTATAAGTTTTTGGTTTCCAGATAGTAACTGTATTTCTAAATACCATAAAAAAAGGCCGTAACATTGTTACGGCCTTTTTTTATGGTATTTTACCGTTCTTTTGTTTACTTTTTTTACGCCTGTGCGTAGTTCCTGAAAGTTTGATGTTTGCACGGAATCAATATAATTCTGTGCTGTAATATATAACCGTTATACTATGAAAAAATCTGTTTCTGTTTTTGTTGCCCTGTTTTGTTGTGCGTTTTTTTACGCAGTTTCATCGAAGGCTCAGATTCCAGCTGCATACCAGGTAGGTACATGGAAAAATTTTAAACCTGCCGCGGTAACGTACACATTTGATGATAACACCAGCAATCAGATTCCGGTTGCCATTCCATTATTAAATACCTACGGTTTTAAATCGACCATATTTGCTGTAACGCAGAGCATGAGCCCGAACTGGGCAAACATGAAAACGGCAGCCAATGCCGGACACGAGATCGGCAGTCATACTGTAACACATAATAACTTAAATGGCGCGGCTATATCTGCACAGGATACAGAGCTGAAGAATTCGCAGGCAACCATTAACAGTAATATCACTACGCAGAAATGTTATACGGTAGCGTATCCGAATTGTAATATCGGAGATGTATCAACCATTCAGAAATATTACATTGCGGGAAGAACATGCAGCGGTCAGATCATACCGAGTTCGCCGACTGATTTTTATAATTTAAGTTCAATCATATGCGGCAATACAGGTGTAAACACCGCCAATGATATGAATACACGTGTCAACAGCGCAAAAACTTCAGGCGGCTGGTGTGTGTTTTTAATACACGGCATTGATGGCGATGGCGGTTATTCGCCGCTTGCATCGAGCGTACTGAGCAGTCACCTTTCTTATGTGAATACCAATACAGCCGATTATTGGGTAGGCACATTCGGTAACGTAGCTAAATACATTAAAGAACGTAATGCCATGTCTATTGCAGAAACTACTGTAACAGCAGATTCCCTGAGAATGACGCCGACAGATAATCTGGACAATACCATTTATGATGCGGCTATAACTATCCGCCGTCAATTGCCTTCAGGCTGGACTGCCGCGCGTGTTATGCAGGCAGGTACAATTATTACTTCGACAATTGTTACGGTTAATACTGTTAAGTATGTACAGTTTGATGTGGTTCCGGATAAAGGTGTGTATACATTAGCGAATGCTGCTGTTACCAATCCGGGCTGTGCAACTGCTGCACCAACGGTTTCGCCGGTGTCATTTGTGCAGGGAGCTGCCGCAACGGCATTAACAGCTACCGGTACAGCATTAAAATGGTACGGTACAAATGCAACAGCCGGCACGGCCAGTACAACAGCACCAACACCATCTACGACTGCAGCCGGTTCAACAACCTATTATGTTTCACAGACGCTAAACGGATGCGAAGGTCCGAGGGCAGCACTTGTAGTAACCGTAACGGCTTCCGGTACAGGTAATACAAGCTGTAACGAAACAGGGCAGGGAGCATATTATACAGGCGTATACAGAAATATGTTCAAAGAATTGCTTAATAAGACAGATGCAGAAGTAAAAGCAAAGGTTGATGCTGCTTTTCAGCATTTCTTCTACGGCAGTTCCACTCAAAAACTATATTATGAAGTAGGTACTGATATGGCTTATATACAAGATATCGCTAACAATGATGTGCGTTCAGAAGGGATGTCTTATGGCCTTATGATCTGTGTGCAGCTTGATAAAAAGGCAGAGTTTGATAAATTATGGAAATGGACGAAGACTTATATGCAGCATAATTCAGGTAACCTGGATGGATTTTTCCGCTGGCAGTTAAATACAAACGGAGGCGTTATTGATAATAATCCTGCACCAGATGGTGAAGCTTATTTTATAACGGCATTGTTTTTTGCTGCTAACAGATGGGGTAATGGAACCGGTATTTACAATTACAGTGCAGAAGCTCAAGCTGTATTAAGTAAAGTGCAGAGTAAGACAGGTGCCGGAGGCATAAACAGCTTATTCAATACCAATTCCAAGCTGATTACTTTTGGACCGAATGGCGGATCGTATGATTTTACAGATCCTTCCTACAATCTGCCAGGGTTTTTTGAACTTTGGGGAAGATGGTCCACTTCAAATACTGCGTTCTGGCAACAGACACCTGCAGCGGCAAGAAAGCTGATCCGCGACGCTTCACATTCTACTTCGGGCCTTACAGCAGATTATTCTAACTTTGACGGTACGCCTAAAACAACATCATTCAACAGCGACAGTCACCGGTTTATGTACGATGCGTGGCGCACCATTATGAACCTGGGTATGGATTATCACTGGTTTAAGGTAGATGCCCAGCAGCCTGTTATCGCAGAGAGGTATCTGAACTTTTTTAAAAATCAAGGTTCGAATTATAAAAATCATTACGACTGGAACGGATCAAATGCCGGCGGAGATCATTCAACGGGCCTTGTAGCCTGTAATGCCGTAGCGTCTTTAGCTGTTACAAATACAACACTTACTACTCCGTTTGTACAGGAATTCTGGAGTACAGGCCTTCCTACCGGTACGTATAGATATTACGATGGTATGTTATACCTGCTTGGTATGTTAAACTGCTCCGGTAATTTCAAAGTATGGAAGCCTGAATGTCCGAATACCTGTGCGACACCTGCACCAACTGTTGCCGCAGCTGTTATTAATTACGACCTGAATGCTGCAGCTACAGCATTAACGGCAACGGGTACTGCTGTTAAATGGTATACGGTGGCAACAGGCGGTACTGCTTTAACAACAGCACCAACACCTTCCACTTCGGTTACCGGAACAATGGTATATTATGCCGCACAGACATTAAATGGCTGTGAAGGCCCACGTGTTTCTGTAACAGTTAACGTAGTAAACAATTATAAAATATATAAAGTAAGTGCTCCGGTAGCGGTAGACGGTACGGTAGACGAAGTATGGAACAATGTAAATGTGCTGCCTGCTGCCGCAACTAAATTGTTGTCAGGTACCGTTACAAACAGCGCAGACTTATCGGGTAATTTTAAAGCACTATGGGATGATACTTACCTGTATATACTTGCTGATATTACGGATGATGTAAAAATAAGCGAAAGTACAAATGCTTACGATGATGACGGCGTAGAAGTTTATATTGATATTAATAATGATAAAGCAACAACTTATAGCACAAATGATTTTCAATATACATTTGGCTGGAATAAAGGAACAACGGTGAGTGTATTGCCTGCAGGCCGCTCTGTGGCTGGCATTACCTATACCGCGGTTGCACGTACCGGTGGTTATATTATAGAGGCCCGTATTCCATGGGCAACGATACAGGGCACGCCTGCTGCCGGCCAGCTTGTGGGTATAGACTTTATGATCAATGATGATGATGATAACGGTGTACGGGATGGAAAGCTTTCCTGGAATGCTGCTACAGATAATGCATGGCAGGATCCTTCCTTATTCGGTACGGCAATTTTACAAGGCGCGGTACCGTGTACAACACCAGCGGCACCAACAGTTACCGCAACAGCGGCGTATTGCCAGAATGCACCTGCTACTGCATTGACGGCAACCGGTACCGGATTGAAATGGTATACAGCAGCAACAGGTGGTACATCTGCAGCTTCATTGACGCCGGAAACAGGAACTGTTGGCACAATAAATTATTATGTATCGCAAACAGTGAGCGGCTGTGAAAGTTCAAGAGCAGCGATTGCGGTAACGGTAAATGCCTTGCCGGCAGCAGTAATTACAACAGCAGGTGCAACCACATTCTGTGCAGGCGGTTCGGTAACACTTACATCAAGCACAGGTACTTCCTACGTATGGAAAAGAGGTACAACACAGGTAGGCACAACTGCAACCTATGCAGCAACGGAATCCGGTTCTTATACGGTAGAAGTTACGAATGCAAATACATGCAAAGCAACATCAGCCGCAACAACCGTAACGGTAAATGCAGCACCAGCGGCACCAACAGTGAGTGCAACCGCAGCGTATTGCCAGAATGCAGCAGCAGCTGCATTAACGGCAACCGGTACGGGATTGAAATGGTATACAGCATCAACGGGCGGCACAGCTGCTGCAACGCTGATACCGGAAACAGCAACCGTTGGTTTAACCAATTATTATGTATCGCAAACTGTAAGCGGATGTGAAAGTCCGAGAGCAGTGATTGCGGTAACGATAAATGCTTTACCGGCAGCAACAATCACAGCAGGTTCTGAAACGACATTCTGCGCAGGCGGTTCTGTTACACTTACAGCCAGTACAGGTACTTCTTATGTATGGAAGAATGGAAACACACCGGCAGGTACAGCTGCAACGTATGTAGCAGCTTCAGCCGGCTCTTATACGGTAGAGGTAACAAATACGAACAATTGTAAGGCTGTTTCAGCAGCTACCGTTGTGGCGATAAATTCCTTACCGTCCGCTCCGGCGGTAACGGCAACTGCAGCGTATTGTCAGCAGGCAACGGCTATTCCGTTGACAGCAACCGGAACTGCTTTGAAATGGTACGAAACAGCCAGCGGCGGAACTGCCCTGGCAAACACACCTATACCTTCAACAGCTGCAACAGGTAATACCAGCTATTATGTATCGCAGACAACAAACGGCTGTGAAAGTCCGCGCGCAATGATCACGGTAACAGTCAATGAATTGCCGGCAGCAACGATTACACCAACAGGTTCTACTGCTATTTTATCGGGAGGCAGTGTATTGTTAAATGCAAACACAGGTTCTGGCTTATCATATAAATGGTTTAGAGGAACAACTCCATTAAGCACGGCATCATCGTATGCCGCTACTTCAGCAGGCGATTATACCGTAGAGGTTACAAATGCGAATAACTGTAAAATGGTTTCTGCAGTAACTACTGTAACGGTAACAACCAATCAGCCTTCGGTTATTACGATCACATCGCCGGCAAACAACACAAATGTATCTTCTCCGGTTTTGATTACGGTAGATGTCTCTGATCCGGATGGTTCTATTGAACAGGTTGAATTCCTGGATGGTGATATCGTAATCGGAACAGCTGCATCAGAGCCATACAGCTTTACATGGAATGATCCGGGAACAGGATCACATACCATTACGGTGCGTGTTAAGGACAGCAACGGCGGTATTACTACTTCTTCTCCGGTGATCATCTTTACAGGAATTACAACAGGGATTTCATCCGGTAACAGCATGTACAGCAATGTATATCCTGTTCCGGCAAGAGATGAAGTAATTGTTGAAACGGATCTGGATCTTTCAGGAGCAACGGTTAAAGTTGTAAGTATTTTGGGTGAAGAAGTTTCTTTGCCGGTTGCTATCAATGGAACAGATGCAAAACTGAATGTAGCAGAACTGTCAGACGGAACATACATTCTGATTATCAAT
The DNA here is from genome assembly GCF_000014145.1 of Cytophaga hutchinsonii ATCC 33406. NCBI lineage: Bacteria > Pseudomonadati > Bacteroidota > Cytophagia > Cytophagales > Cytophagaceae > Cytophaga > Cytophaga hutchinsonii. The sequence goes on from NC_008255.1 coordinate 1,448,345, forward strand.
CAGCAGTCAAATGTTATCACAAAGAAAATCAGTATTATAAAATAAAAATCAAATACGTATTCTATACGATGAGCCTCAATCAGTTTTCTGATTGAGGCTTTATTTTTAAGGAAATTTTTGTATGCTGATTTTTTAAATAAAACATATGCAGGGTTGTAATTTCTTTTTCTCGCAAAGAAATCGTAAATACATAAAGAATTTCAGCAATTGCTGCTTTTTAACCCTTATCAATTAACCTATGAACCGATTTATACTTTCTATACTTGCTGTTTTTATGACGCATATTCTGGTTGCACAATCAGCAGACTCCTTAATGAATGAAATTCAGATCAAAGCCCGAGCGATAAACCAACAGCGTACTTCCTATGATTCGGTAGTTATAAGAAGCTGGGAAAAAACTCCGGAAGGTGTTTCTGTAGTGGGGTATATGGAAAAGAAAGACATCAGGCTGATCTTTGTGACCTGGACGATCGAAACAGGTAAAAAAGAAATGTATTACTATTTTTTTCAGGGAAAGCTGATCTATGCATTTCAGCGAAATTACGCATATAACAGACCTATCAGCTGGGATCAAAATAAAGCTCTCCAAAACGGGGATAAGGAATACTACGATCCGTTAAAAACAAAAATCAGCCGGACGCAATATTATTTTTCCAGAGAAAAGCTTTTTAAAACGATGGATGCAGACCAGGGTGAAATTATGGCAACACCTGAAATGAATCAGCTTACAGGAAAAGGATTGATTACAGATGCATACAAATGGAAAAGAGAACTGATCAAATGAAACATCACGGTATATTACTATTCGGTATCTTATTTGGTGCATGCAGCATAGATTCTCCATCTGAAGAAACGCATAAGCATACAGATTCGATTACTCAAAATAATAAAGAAGAAAATACCATTCAAATACAGAAAGAACAGAAACTGAAAAAATCGGATGTGGATTTTTTGTCTGTCTGCGATTCTCTGGAGATCTGGAAAGGGGCTATTCAAGGTGTACCGCAATCCGATTCAACAGGTATTTATGTTATGGCGCAATGTGCAAGCAATGTTCATTTTGATCTCATTGTATACAGCGAACAGGAACTGTCTCTTGACGAAGCTTCTGATCGTACGAAAGGTACTGTTAAGGCCGGCGTACAAGGTGCAACGTATTATGCCTTTAAAATTCCAAAACGTAAATCCATTAATCTGGAAGAAGAACTTGATACGTATGACTATTTTTTTCCGTGCGACGTGGATATATATAAGCGTTTTGAAGATGGCTGGTATCTGATTCAAACCAAACCCATTCAATCTGTAGAAGCATTAGGAAGGTTAAAACTGAATACTGTTTTTAATAAATAACAGTTTATTTTATACCTAACTATTTGTCCTGTAAAGAGCAGATCAATGTTCTCTTACAGGTTTTTTTATTTAACATGGCTTTTATATAAGCATAATACATTATTCTGTAATAAGAATAAATTTCTACGCGGGATATTCGTATTCAATTTTGATTATAACCGCTATGAAAGTAAGACATGCACAGCCATACAAAGGTGATATTATTCATGTTGTAGTAGAAACACCTCAATATTCTTTAGAAAAATATGCATACGATCGGGATTTAAAAGCATTCAGCCTTAAAAAAACCTTACCGGCGGGCAGTGCTTTTCCATTTGATTTCGGATTTGTGCCAAATACCTTATGCGATGACGGAGATCCGGTTGATGCGTTGGTCTTAGTAGAAGGGGAGACATATCCGGGATGTATCCTGGCTGCACGTTTAGTGGGTGTGCTTGAAGCGGTTGAAGCAGATAAAAATAATAAGCAGGTACGCAACGACCGGTTAATAGCTGTTTCTGTTGAATCGCAGCTATATAAAAATATAACGGATGTTAAAGAGCTGGATAAAAAAATGATTCATTCTATAGAAGATTTTTTTACCAGTTATAACAAACAGGAAGGCAGAACATTTAAGCCATTGAAATGGAACAATGCAAAAGCAGCCCATAAAAAAGTGCTCACCTGCAAAGAGTAAAATCAGCATACACCTGTAAATAGATTTATTTGCCGGAATTAACGGGGTGTTATTAATTACGGTTGCATATGGATTGGATTGTTGTTACAGGAGTTTGTGCAAGTATGTGCACCGCACTTTCGTTGCTGCCGCAACTGATAAAAGTCTTGCGTACCAAAAAAGCAGAAGATGTTTCGTATCTCATGCTGGCAGTGCTGTTTACAGGAGGTATTTTATGGATTGTTTATGGTGTAATGCGTGAAGACTGGATCATCATTGGTTCTAATACTATTTCTGTTCTTATTAATATAATCAGTTGCTGGGCCAGCATAAAATACCGGCCTAAAGATAAAATGATTAAAGAATTAATGTGATGCACCGGTTTCCTGCAATATTGATTCCTGCAAATTTTACAGCAACACTGGTTTTACGTATTTATGTAAATTCTGGATATAATATTTAAGTTAAAATAAAATGAATATACACGTAGATTTTGATGAGATTTTTCAACGCGCTGTTGATTGGATAATAAGTAATGGCCCGCGCATTGTTTTTGCTTTTGTACTGTTATTTATTGGTTTCTGGCTTATTAGAATGATTAAGAAATGGCTTAAGCGTACATTGCAAAAACGCCAAGTTCATTCTTCTCTGGAACCCTTTATTCAGAGCCTTGTTATTGCTGTGTTACATGTATTGCTGTTCTTATTTGTTATGCAGATGCTTGGTATACAGATGACCTTGTTTGCTGCAGCCCTTGCATCCTTTGGTGTAGCCATTGGTCTTGCGTTGTCGGGCACACTGCAGAATTTTGCAGGAGGTATCCTGATATTATTATTAAAGCCGTTTAAAGTAGGTGATAACATTGTTGCACAGGGACAGGATGGGATCGTAGAATCCATTCAGATTTTTTTTACCGTCATTACCACCTTTGATAATAAAACAGTTGTTATACCAAATAGTAAATTATCAAATGAAATTATAGTGAACATGAGTCAGCAGGGTAACCGCCGTCTGGATCTGCTGATGAAGTTTCCCTATACAGCTGATGTCACTAAGGTACAGGAAGTGATTGCGCATTCCATTAAAGATTCTACAGATATTCTGGAAGATCCCAAACCGAATATTGGTATTTCTTCTTTGGATATAGATGGCTTTGTGATTGTTGTTGAATTGTGGGTGAATGCGTTGTCTTATTACAATGTTAAAAATACTGTACAGAAGCGTATTCTGTTAGATCTTAAAGAAGCATCCCTGAAATAGTAAAAATGAAGTATTAAATAATCTTTCAACCAGCTAAACATACAACAATGAAAGCAGCCGTATTTCATAAACCGGGTCATATCTCCGTAGATACAGTAGAAGATCCTAAAATAGAAAAGAGTGATGATATCATTCTTAAAGTAACGTCAACGGCTATCTGTGGCTCTGATCTTCATATTTACGATGGCTTTTTTCCGCAAGCACGTCCGCTGATTATGGGCCATGAATTTATGGGCATTGTAGAAGAAGTAGGTAATGCGGTTACACATTTAAAAGCAGGTGACCGTATTGTTGTTCCTTTTCCGATTGCCTGCGGACATTGCTATTTCTGTAACCATGACATGCAGCCTAATTGTGAACACAGCAATCCCGAACATTACGGCCCCGAAGGAGATGTATTAAGCGGGAAAGGCGGTGGTTTGTTTGGTTATACAGATCTTTACGGCGGATATGCCGGAGGGCAGGCTCAATACGTACGTGTTCCGTATGCGGATTATTCGCCACGATTGGTGCCGGAATCGCTCAGCGATGAACAGGTTCTTTTTCTTACGGATATCTTTCCTACAGGTTGGTCAGCAATTGATTGGGCACAGTTAAAAGGAGGTGAAACAGTAGCAATCTTTGGTTCAGGGCCGGTAGGACTGATGGCTCAAAAGGCAGCCTGGTTAAAGGGGGCAGGCCGGGTTATTGCGATTGATCCGTTGAATTACCGTTTAGCTAAAGCTAAAATGGTTAATAATGTAGAAACGCTGAATCCACATGAAGTTGATGTAATTGAGGCAATCCGCGCAATGACAAATGGACGAGGTGCAGATGTATGCGTAGACGCAGTTGGAGTTGAGGCTGAACGGACGTTTTTTGATAAAGTAAAAGCGGTTGTCCGTTTTGAAAAAGGAACAGATAAAGTGCTTGAAAATTGTTTTAAAGCTGTACGCAGAGGTGGTACTGTTACAGTAGTTGGCGTATATGGAACACCCTATGATAATTTCCCTCTGCATACCATGTTTGATAAAGGACTTACAGTAAGACTGGGACAAGCTCCGGTACAAAAATATATTGATCATTTATTTACCCTTGTGCAAAATGAGAAAGTGGTATTAAATGATATTGTTACACACGTACTCCCTTTGTCACATGCATCCCATGCTTATGACATCTTTAAAAATAAACAGGAAGATTGCGTTAAGGTAATTTTAAAGCCTTAGTCAACATAAATTCTTAAAGCATAAATGTTACAGCATTTCTTTTAAAATAACAAATCAATCAGCTATGTCACAATCCATTTTAGAAACACTTGAAACACCGGTTGAGCGGCGTCATTTTCTTTTTCGTTCTACACAAACTGTTTTATCCGTTGCGTTACTTGGGGGAGTAGCATCGTATGGCGCGGACGCTTCAGGAACGATTGCCTCACACGATGCATTAACCAGTACCGGTCCTGAAAACGATATTACACTTCCTCCGCTTGATGCAAAAACAGAACAGGATAAAGGACCGCTACCTAATCCGCATCCGGTTGATCAGCGCATTGGGTATGCTATTGTAGGTCTGGGTCATCTTGCCTTGGAAGAAGTTCTGCCCGCATTCGGTGCATGCAAAAAATCCAAAGTGGTGGCACTTGTTAGCGGCGATAAAAAGAAGGCACTGATTGTTGCAAAACAGTACGGTGTTTCTGAAAAAAATATTTATGATTATGAGAATTTCGATTCCATTAAAAATAATAAACAGGTAGATGTTGTTTACATCATTTTACCCAACGGCCAGCATGCAGAATTTACGATCCGTGCTGCTAAAGCCGGCAAACATGTATTGTGTGAAAAGCCAATGGCGAATTCTGTTGCGGAATGCGAACAAATGATTAAAGCATGTGAAGAAGCAAACCGCAAGTTAATGATTGCTTACCGGGTGCAATATGAACCGAATAATACAGAAATTAAAAAACTTGTACGCGAACAGAAATATGGAAAGGTAACGAACATTGTTTCTGTTAATAGCCAGAATATTGGTGATCCGAAGCAGTGGCGTTTGAATAAAAAACTTGCCGGTGGCGGAAGCCTGCCGGATGTTGGTATTTATTGTCTGAACACGATCCGCTTTCTGACAGGAGAAGAACCTACGGAAGTATATGCACAGATCAGTACCGATACATCAGATCCGCGGTTTAAAGAAGTAGAGGATATGGTAAATTTTCAGCTTACTTTCCCAGGAGGTGTAAGAGCTATGTGCAGTACCAGCTACAGCCAGCATCAATCGCGTAATTACAGAGTATACGCAGAACGTGCTTTCTTTGGAATGGACCCTGCGTTCTCCTATGGAGGACTACAGATGTACCGATCCTTTGCAGATGAGGATGCGGAAATTTATGAAACACCAAAACGGATGCCTAAAAATCAGTTTGCATTAGAAATGGATCATTTGGCCGACTGCATCCGTCAGAATAAAAAACCATATACACCCGGGGAAGAAGGTTTGCAGGATATGAAAATCATTGAAGCCATTTATTTATCTGCCAGACAGAATAAACCTGTCAGTTTAGAAAAGCTGGAAGGCAAAGATTTATTCAGAGGTCCTGAACCGCAGAAATAACAAGGTCTGAGAAATCTTTTAATCAATAATAATTTATACACTTAATTTATTCAACTAAACCAATACTGCTATGATCACACAAATTCAAAATTTACCCGCCAATATGGTAGGATTTAAAGCAACAAACGAAGTTACCCAGGAAGATTTTACCAATAAGGTTATTCCTACAGTAAAAGAACTGGTAGAAAAAACAGATACGCTTAATTACATGCTTGTATTGGATACGTCTGTAAAAGATTTTACAGCAGGTGCCTGGTTTAAAGATGCTGTACTTGGCGTTAAAAATCTTACAAAATGGAATCGTGCCGCAATCGTATCAGATGAGAAAGGCGTGAAAACATTTACCGATGTATTCAGTGTACTGGTACCGGGAGAATTCAAAGTGTTTGAACACAAAGACCAGCAGAAAGCTATTGATTGGGTGTCGGGCTTGAACTGAATTTAAACACATCACAAAAGAAAGGCCGGTTAGCTAACACTAACCGGCCTTTCTTTTTTAATACTATTTGCTGACGGTTTATTTGTCGAATGCAGCTTTGATTTTTTTTACAGCCAGTGCCTGTGCATCTTTAGCCTGCGGAATAACTGCAGCCATACCAAAGAATTCATGTGTTACACCTTTGTATAACTCATATTGAGAATCAACCTTTGCGTCTTTCAATTTCTTATTCAGCAATTCTCCTTCAGACTGCAACGGATCAATTTCTGCACCAATGATCAGTGTTGGTGGCAAGCCGTTCAGATTAGCACGTACTACACTGATGCGCGGGTCTTCAGATTGCTTAGGTGTGTTCAGGTAATTTTTAACAAACCATTCCATCATTGGTTTATTCAATGGTTTTGCTGCCGCATACGTAACATAGCTTTCAGCATTCAGGTCATTATTTACAACCGGGTAAATCAATACTTCATACAGCGGCATCTGAATTTTTTTATCACGTGCCAGGATGCTTACATTAATAGCAATATTGCCGCCTGCGCTTTCACCCACTAATGCAATCTTTGAAGCATCTGCATTAAGAGAAGCAGCATTTTTGATGATCCATTTATAGGCATCAAAGCATACATTATGTGCAGCAGGGAATTTATGTTCCGGACCTTTTGGGTATTCTACCGATACAACAACGGCTCCAGACTGTTCACATAAGCTTTGTGCGCTTGCACCGTATGCATCCAGATCAGCAATTACAAAACCGCCGCCATGGTAATAAACAATTACCGGATAAGGAGCAGTGCCTTGCTTAGGCGTATAAATGCGAATGGTTGTTGTACCTCCGGTAACAGGTATCTGCTTGTTTACGGTATCACACAATGCAGGAGGCATCGTCATGTCATAATCTTTCATTACAGCTAGTACAGCGTCTGCAGGAGTAGGTTGCTGGCGTGCTTCTTTTGCATCAAGCGTTTCGATTGGTTTTCCGCCGAGGCTTTTAAGTTTTTCAATGACAACAAGCATTTCCGGTGTCATGGACTTGCCCCATTCAGGTGCTTCACCTGCTGGTTTCAGATCCTTCTTTTTGTTTTCCTTAACAATACTGTCTTTGGTTTCTTTCTGAATAACTTCAGTAGTTGTCTTTTTTTCAGCATGTTCGGAGCAACTTAAAATGCTGAACATAAATATGCCTGCAACAGATGCTGCAACAATTCTTTTCGATTGTAACTGTGTAAATAGTGTTTTCATTTTCAGTAAAAATTTATAGGTTAATGCCTGTAAATGTCTGCATAGTTTTGAATACGTGCCTTACATGCTTTAGTGAAATCGTTGCGTCATTTGCATGACATAATCGGGTGGGAATTTATCACACGCATTAACGTATTTATCCGATCCCGGATTGAATTTCTATCGAACCAATTGTATATATCCGGTATAAGGTTCCGGATAAGCAGTGCTTTTGAGATCGATGATGTAAAAATATGTTCCGTCCGGTAACGCTTCTCCGTTTCTGTAATTCGTTCCGTTCCATTGAAAAGCACCGTTCCCGGCTTTCCATACAATATTTCCCCAGCGGTTGTATATGGTACAGATTGCATTGGGATAATTTTCAATACGTTCGATGATCCAAGTGTCATTGGTGCCATCGCCATTCGGTGTAATGACATTTGGTACACCGATTGGGTCTTCAACGGTGATGGTAACAATGCTTACCGCACTGCACGTGCCTGTTACATCGGTTGCTTTAAGTGTATAGGTAATGGTACTGACAATCATTGCATCCGGATTTAATATATTCGCATTACTTAAACGTGTTGACGGTATCCATACATAATTTACCGAGCCGATAACCCTTCCCTGTAACTGAATGATGCTGTTTTTTTGTACGGTCGTATCAGTGCCTGCATATGCAGCGGGTGTCACAGCCACATCAACCCGCACCAGATTAGAGGAATCCTGACTGCAGCTGGAAATTGCTACACGTTTGTACCAGATAGAATCGTTTAAGCCGGGTGTTATATACTCTTTTGCGGTTGAAACCCCGGGAGCATCAAACCACGAAGCACCTTTGGTAATCGAAGCGATCCATTTGTACTGTATATTATTTCCTGTGGCAGTTGTCAATTCTTTTATCCTGATGGATGAACCCGAGCAGACTGCAGTATCTTTGCCAATAGTACCGGGTGTAAATGGTGCAGATACATTTAATACAACAGATGTTGTGTAGGCCTGGTCACATGTGCCCGGGCCCATGATTACACGTCTGCGGTAATAGGTGGTATCTTGCAGCGGATTTGTTTCGCTGTAATTTATTGCTGTTGCGCCAGGTATATCCGTCCAGTTTATGTTATCCGCTGATTGCTGCCATTGATACAGTTCTGACCCGTTGCCACCCGTTCCTCCAGCAGCAGAACCAGTACTGAGAAGCGGTTGGGGCGGAATGGTATTGTAACAGATAGTTCCGTTAGCAGACGTGATACTCCCCGGTATTACGCCGCTTGTTGTGATAACGGAGACTGTATCGCTGTATACAACGCCACAATTGCCGGACCTGTCTGCCCGTCTGAAATAGATGGAAGAAGAAATCGCGGGAGGTTGATACGTAATAGCTGTTGCACCTGCTATATCCGTAAATGCGGACAGGTCTGAAGATGATTGCCATTGGTGGGCATAGCTTCCGGTGCCGCCGCTATTGGCAAGAAGTTCCGTAAAAGGCAAGATCGTGCTTCCGGTGCAGATCAGCGTATCGCTGCCAATCCGTGCCGGTGTAACGGGATCATATACAACAATGGTAATGGGTTGTGAACGTTCCGAACACAGGCTGGCAGGGCTTGCCGCGCCATCCTGTACAACCAGCTCATAGCGGCCGCTGTCAGCAGCTGTAACGGCATTCACGATCAGATCCTGATACATTGCTGACGGGCCCTGCACAGTTACGGTGCCGAGCGTGTTGGTTCGTACCCATGAATATACATAACCAAACGTAGGAGGCACAGCAGGGAACGTAATTACATCTTTTTGCAAGATGAGTGTTGTACCCGCGCATAACTGATCGCTGCTGCCGGCTGCAACTTTAATGGAAACAGCGTCTGGCTTACTGCAGTTGATGGCAACACAATTGTCCTGTACAACAATATGAAGGGATATAGAATCGAAACAGGTTGCAGCACCGTAACCATCCCGCACGATCAGATAATACGTGCCCGAATCGTCTTCCGCTACTGCACGGCTGGTTAACGGATAATCCGTATATGCGCCGGCAGAAGTTAAAACAGTTGTACCGATTGTCTGCTGTACTTTTTTCCATGTAAAAACATAGCCACCATTTAAAGAAGCCTTTCCCGCAGTTATACTATCCAGATAGCCTTTAAGCTGAAACTGTTCATTAAAATTTTTGCATAGGGTGTCGTTCACAAGCGGATGAATACTGTCTAATATCGGTTTGTTGTTTACCCGTACCTTAAGAAAATTGGTTTTGACCGCAGGGCAATATGATACGGAATCTTTGCGTACATAATAGTTTGTTTGCACGGGTGTTCCCGGATCATAACTGATACCCGATGAAGCAGAAGCGATCTTTATAAGTGCCGGAACACCTGTTGTGTCTTTGGTTGTATACCATTGATAGGATAACTGGCCGCTAACACCGCTTCCCGGACGCACTTCTGTAAGCGGTGTTGCGGAAGCAGACAGGCAAAATTCCTGATTGGATTGTATGAGCGCTTTTGTATCCGGCGCTTTATTTATATGAATTTTTATCTGAACAGAATCTTTACATTTTTTTGCGGACATACCGTCTTGTGTAATTAAAATATATGTGCCTGAGTCGGAGAGGAAAGCCGCCATAGCAACAGACGGATAATGAGTCATGGAAGAACCTGCTGCAACTGCTGTAGAACTTGTAGCTGGCTCCTGAATTTTTTTCCAGGTAAAATAATAGCCGCCGTTTAATGACGCAGGAACGGGTATTGCCATATGCGGAATCAACTGAAAGGATTCTCCGGTACATAATGTATCACGCAGCAGAGAAGTTATCGGGTCGAGCTTCAGTGTGTTATTTACTCGTATGGTTACTGCATTTGTCGGTACTGATGCACAGGCCCCGGAAGAATCGATTCTTCTGTAATAAAAGGTACCTGTTGCTGAGGCAGGTGTATAGCCGGCAGCTGTGCTACTGTAGGCCTGTACCGTTACCCATGGACCGGAAGCCGATGTGTTTGAACGCTGCCATGTATAATATTTTACGCTTGTGCCGCCTGTACTTGCAGTGCCTGTCAGAGCAGAAGCTGCGGTACCCAGGCAGATTTCCTGATCAGAGCTGATGATGCCGGCTACAGGTGCTGCATCCAGGATAATGGTAACGCTTGCTTCCTGGTAGCAGGCTGCTGTACTGTTGTTGCCATCTTCTACCCGTAAGGTATACATGCCTGCATCCGCAGCGGTTGTTACCGGTTTTGTAAACGGCGTGTATGTGCTGCTGGCGGGTGCAATGGCAGTGCCGTTCAGGTACCAGGTATAGTAATAATTTGTGTTCGCCGGACTTACAACCGCAGATATGCTGAGCGGACTTCCAAGGCAGTAATGTGTGGCAGCAGCAGGTGTTAGTGTAATGCCGGCAGGTGCTGTACAGGTTGGCGCATTATAAATAAATGAAATGTCGTCGTAGTAACCGTCGTTATCGCTGCTTGAAACACGTACACTGATCAGCCGGATGCGGACCGTACGTGTTCCGATTGGTGCATTACGTGTATCTGTATTGTTTGTCCATACAGAAAACACCGCACTTCCGGTATCGTACGTTTCCAGTACATTTCCTGAAACGTCGAGGTATTCAACAATGATCTGGGAACGATCCATGTCGTTACTGAATGGAGAGGTATTGCGGTATCCTCTGCGCCAGCCTGAAAACGTATAGCTTGCAGTTCCTGCATCAATGCGTGCAGCATTGGCTGATACGTCTATATCCTGATACAGTTCGGAAGTTGCATTCACGGTATTTTCCGGATAAAAATGATACGAACCGCTGTGGGGTGGACGTTGGGCATCAATGGCCCAGTGATCGCCGGCTGTTTTTTGTGTCCAGCCCGTAGTAGTAGGAAGTTCAGCACCACCATTGATAACAAGTTCCTGAGCGATTGAGACTTGTAATCCAAGAAGCAGAAACAGTAACGGAACGAAGAATTTCATTGCAGAAATAAATGTATGATAGATATATATACTTCCGGGCAGCATATTAGTAACACGTATGTGTATATTTTTTTTGATGATACAAGTGCCGGTATTCGTGCTGACAGGTTATTGACGATGGATGTGTGTTTCCGTTCATGCGTGTATTTGTCTATAATCAGCAAGGTTCAGGTCAATCCGGCATGTGTTAATAAGATACTGAAAAGTATCTGAAATAGCTATCCGGTATCTTGTGTTTGATATAATTCATCTTCTTTATCTCAATAAAAACAAGTAACTTATATAAAGGATTGTAAAATCAAACGTAACGGAAAGCTTTTGAAGGTAGCGTATATGAAAAGGATTATGAATTTTATTTTTAAGGTGTTGAAAACCATTTTTATACAGCCATTTATCTGGTACGGATCTCTTTCCTGGCCGAAAAAAATACTCGTAGGTTTCCTGACAGTTTTTACGGGCTGTCTATTGATAGCCAGTCTGCCGGTTCTATTATTTTATTCCGTATCCACCGGTATGTTCGGCCATATGCCGGACGATAATGAATTGATGGCAATTAAAAATTACCAGGCATCAGAAGTTTATTCAGCAGACAGTGTTTTGTTAGGAAGATACTTTGTACAGAACCGTTCAGATGCAACGTACAAAGAAGTTTCTCATTATGTATTCGATGCCATTATTGCAACAGAAGATGCCCGATTTTACGAGCATACAGGTGTAGATACCAGAAGCTTACTTCGTGTTCTGTTTAAATCAATTTTATTGCGTCAGCAGGCTGGCGGCGGAAGTACGATTACGCAACAGCTCGCCAAAAATTTATTCGGACGTAAACAGTATGGATGGCTTACCATGCCCGTCAATAAGATCCGCGAAGCTATTATTGCCAATCAGCTGGAAAAACTCTATTCCAAGAATGAGATCATTCTGCTCTATGTAAATACCGTTTCTTTTGGTGAAGATACGTATGGTATTAAAACAGCTACGCAACGCTTTTTTAATATTGCCCCGTCGGCTCTTGCCCCTGAACAGGCAGCAGTACTTGCAGGCATGCTTAAGTCGCCAACCAATTACAATCCCCGTACCAGGCCTGCCAATGCGTTTACACGCAGGAATGTTGTTCTGGAACAGATGGAAAAATATAAGTATCTGTCTGTTGCTGAATCTGCGCAGCTGCAGAAAAAACCGTTGGTATTAAATTACAAACGCATGGATAACAGCGAAGGGCTGGCTCCTTATTTCAGAGAACGTTTAAAGACCGACTTGCTGGAGCTATTGTCAACGCGCAAAAAGCCGGATGGCTCCGCGTATGATCTGTATACGGATGGATTGAAAATATATACTACTATTCATTCCCGTTTACAGCAATATGCTGAAGAGGCTGCTGTGGAACATTTAAAACGCATACAGCCCTTGCTTACCCGGCAGCTGGCGCGTACAAAGTTTTTTGATTCCAATAAAAAACTGCTTGCTGCTGAAATGAAAAAAACAAACCGCTATAAAGCGTTGGAAGCACAAGGCTTGTCTTCAAAAGAAATCATGACGCAGGTTCAAAAGAAAGATAGTCTGCGGATTAATACCTTATGGGGTGAACAGGTGAAATACCTATCACCGATGGATTCCTTGCAGCAGGTGCTGAGTTCGCTTCAGACAGGCATGTTGGTAGTTAATCCGCATACCGGAGCAATCATGGCCTGGGTAGGAGGTGCTAATTTTAAACAGGTTCAATACGATCACATTCTTTCTCAGCGGCAGGTTGGTTCGGTTTTTAAACCGATTGTATATGCAGAAGGTTTGGTTAGCGGAATGAAGCCCTGCGATTTTATTTCCAACAAACAGATCACCTATACACAATATGAAGACTGGAAACCTGAAAACTCAGGTGAAAAAGAAAACGATCAGTATTCCATGGCCGGGGCGCTGGCGAATTCCATCAATACGATCAGTGTACAGATCTGTATGCAGGCGGGCATCAAGCAGGTGATTTCATTGGCACGTACCCTGGGCATTCAAAGCGATCTGCCTGCTAAACCTTCAATTGCTTTAGGCGTTGCCGATATCAGTTTGCTTGAATTGACAGGAGCTTACACGGCCTTTGCGAACAACGGCGTTAAATCCGGCCTGCAGTCTATTACATCTGTTTTGAATGCATCGGGAGAAAAAATATATCAGTCAAAAAATGTATATAAAAAATGTTTATCGCCAGAACAGGCACATACATTAACAAATATGTTATGCAATGTGGTGGATAAAGGCACAGCATATGAATTAAGAGATGTATATGGATTCCGTGGACAGATTGCCGGGAAAACAGGAACGACGCAGGATAATAAAGACGGCTGGTTTATGGGCTATACCAATGGATTTTTAGCCGGAGTGTGGGTGGGAGCGGATAATCCGGCCATACATTTTACATCCATGGCACAAGGCAGAGGAGCATCAACGGCAATGCCCATCTGGGCAGGTTTTTATAAGCGCGTACAAAAAGACCCTGCACTGAAATATTTAGTAACTAAAGATTTTCCTTTTGAAAATGACATCGCATGCGAGATGTATAAAGAAGATACATTTATGCAAAAGATTTTTCAGCGTAAACATAAAAAGAATAACAGCACCGGTCTGGAAGACACCCCAAAGGAGCGCACAAAGAAAAAGAAAGACCGCAAACGCCATTTGCCGTAGGGGCGAATTGCATTCGCCCTGAAACGGGCAACCGTGAAGGTTGCCCCAACAACCGTCAAGATTCCCCCAACAACTGTATTTGCAGTGCAGTGTATTATCCTATTTATACGTAATATTTATTCATTTAATTGTATACTAATTGTATATATATTAAGTAGTTTTTATATATTAAAAACGGATGGGTTGTACGTAAATGTTTCATCTGTGGATATATAGCTTATATAAACTATAAAACAATCTATATAATTATTGCAAGAATCTTCCATAATCATTTTGAAATACTTAAGTAGTTTGATACTATTGTATAAATACTTAAGTATTCATGTTTAACATCAAACAACGAACAAAATGATTAGTACATGTAAGTTTTTATCTACCATGGGGATATCGATGCTATTGACATCTGCATCCTTTGCAAACGGTCCTCTAACGACAAATGAGGAAGATCCGATCAAAAAAAATGCAAAATCGAAGCAGGCCAAAAATGGTTCTGAGGTTTTTAAGACTATGCAGAAAACGCCTAAAAATAAATACATACTCCGTGAAGTGCCAGGTTACTTTTTTGAAACAGGGACAGAAGCAACAGCACAAGCAGCTGCAGATACCACGCCATTCAAACCAAGTATTTCTGCCGGTGCGATCGTTCATATGATGGGTACGTATTCACAGGCAGGTTTTGGTCCGGGCACAAATTCAAGCGACCAATGGAACAAAGGTTTCATGCTGTACAGAGCCAGGATCTTATTGGGCGGACAGTTATCTAAAAAGGGAAGTTTCTTTATGGAAACAGAAGTTCCTTCTGCAATCGGTACACGGATCGATTCAACAACAAAGAATGTAAAAGTATCGCCGATCATTTTAGATTGCCAGTACGAACATAAATTCAGCACGGCACTTACACTTATCGGTGGTATGCAGCTGGTTTCACATAACCGTAATGGTTTACAGGGCGCTGCCTCTTTACTGGCAAATGATTTTACCTTCTTCCAATACCCATATAACTTATTTGAGAACCAGCCGTTGCAAGGTAACTTCGGCCGTGATCTTGGGGTGAATGCCAGAGGTTATTTTTTAAATGAAAAACTGGAATACCGTATCGGGGTATTTACCGGCCGTCGTGCAACAGATAATTCTCCATTGAGAACAGTTGGTCGTGTCGTATATAACTTTCTGGATGCAGATAAAAATTATTATTACTCAGGAACAAATTTAGGAAACGGTAAAACAATTTCACTGGGTGCAGGTTTTGATGCGCAGGGTTCTTACTCGAATATCGGTGCGGATTTATTTGTAGACATGCCGGCTGGTAACCCGGGTTCTGTTACGTTAAGCGCTGCATTCAGTTATATGACTGGTGGTACGAGCTTAACAGCAACAAACTCTTTTGCACGATTAATTCCGAAACAAACAACACAATTACTTGAATTAGGATACTATTTCAAAGACATCAAATTACAGCCATATATCCGTTACGAAAATCAAAGCATCAACGCGGAAGATAATCAGGTTTTTGGAACTACAGATAAAAGTACGTTCAATAAATTAAATTCTTCTTCTGTATTTGGTGGTGGTTTGAACTACTTCTTTAATGGATACGGAACGAACTTACGTTTATCTTATACTTCATTTACAAAAGGCGTGCTGAATACATCCGGAGAAGTTGATAAGAAATCATTCGGACAAATCTGGTTACAATTGCAATTCTTTATTTTCTAATCATAGAAATTCAATTTAAACAAATTATATATGCTCACACCGATACTTATAGGTTTGTCCCACTCTGTTGAATCTGATCATGTAATTGCGGTAAGTAATCTGATCGATGTACGCCATGGCTTGCTGAAAGAAGCATTGCGAGGCGCATCATGGGGCCTTGGTCATACCGTATCTGTAATGGTTTCAGCATTTATCTTATTGTTTATTAAAAACTCTGTAGAATTTTCTCCTGAATTTTCGCTGGAGTTACTGGTGGGAATTATGATGGTTGTTATTGGTGTGATACGCTTATTTGCCATCGCTGCTAAAAAACATATGCATCCTCACCGGGAAAATAAATATGTGTTTTTTAATGTAGGGATTATTCATGGCCTTGCAGGAAGCGGTACCATAGCTGTACTATTAACAAGCCAGTTTACTACCTTATACGAACAGACACAATTCCTTTTCTTATTTGGATTAGGCACAATCATCGGTATGGGAATTATTGCCGCGTTTTTTACACGGTTGAAATTTTTAAAACCTAAGTATTTGCTCGCATTCTCTTATATCATTGCTTCTGTGTCGGTGCTTTACGGCATAAAAATTATTTACGAACAACTCTATACCTATATCAACTAAATGTAATGACTATGAAAACAGCACGATTAAACCTCATACAACTGTTCAAGTATGTATGCGTCTTACTGGCAGTAGGATTTTTATTAACAAGCTGCTCAGGCAGTGAAACAAAAACAGAAGGAGAAACTACTACTGACTCGACTAAATCAGAAGAAACAATTAAAGTAGGTATTCTGCATTCGTTAAGCGGTACCATGGCTATTTCTGAAGTTTCATTAAAGGATGTTATTGAAATGGCGATCGAAGAGATCAATAATTCCGGCGGTGTATTAGGCAAAAAAGTAGAAGCCGTGATTGTTGATCCGGCTTCTGACTGGGATTTATTTGCAGAAAAATCCAAGGAATTGATTTTGGATAAAAAAGTTACTGCTGTATTCGGTTGCTGGACTTCTGTATCCAGAAAGTCTGTGCTTCCTGTGTTTGAAGAACATAATAATTTATTGTTTTATCCGGTACAGTATGAAGGCGAAGAATGTTCCGCAAACGTTATCTATTCTGGTGCTACACCAAATCAGCAATTGATTCCGGCAGCAGAATATTTAATGAGCGAAAAAGGCGGCGGATATAAAAAATTCTATCTGTTAGGTACGGATTATGTGTTTCCGAGAACAGCTAACAAAATTCTGAAAGCATTCTTATTATCGAAAGGTGTTCCAAAAGAAAATATCATTGAAGAATATACACCGTTCCACCACCAGGATTATCAGACAATTGTTTCTAAGATCAAGAAATTTGCTGCAGGCGGCAAAGCATGTGTATTGAGTACAGTAAATGGTGACTCAAACGTTCCGTTCTACAAAGAATTCTCTAACCAGGGCTTAACTGCTGGTATCTGTCCGATCATGGCATTCTCTGTTGCTGAAGATGAACTGCGTTCTATGGATACAGAGTTTTTAGTGGGTCACTTAGCTGCATGGAATTATTACCAATCATTGGAGTCTCCTGAAAACAAAAAATTCGTTGCAGATTTCAAAGCATACTGTGCGAAAAAAGGATTGCCGGGCGGCGACAAACGTGTAACAGATGATCCGATCTGTTGGGCTTATACAGATGTTTATCTTTGGAAAAATGCGGTAGAAAAAGCAGGTACGACGGATATTGCAAAAATGCGTCCGGAATTATACGGACTTGAATTTTTATCACCAGGCGGCCCTGTAAAAATGAGCCCGATCAACCATCACCTTGAAAAGCCAGTATTGATCGGTGAGATCAGAAGCGATGGGCAGTTTGACATCATCTGGAAAAGTAACGGATTGGTATCTCCTGAACCATGGTCTAAATTAACTTCGCCGAATAAGAGCTGTGATCATGTAAGCCACGGCGGTACATACAACCTTAAATAATTCCCGCAGGGAAGAATAGCATTGAAAGGAATTTCTTCCCTGCCTGTTTAGCTGTCTTCATGATTAATAGTTTACAATAAGTTAAAAGGGTGATTAAGCTGGCTGTATGTTTGTGTGCAAGGAAACTGCAGCCAGCTCTTTTAACTTTTATTTCTCATTTACTTACCATGTAGTTCAATGAAACATCTTCTATATATAACACTCTTGTTTTGGGGAAGTCTGGTTTCAGGATCTTCGTTACAAAAAGATTCTTTATCCTATTTTGTTCACGCGTCTATTTCCGGAAACGATTCAATAAAACAATTGTCTGTTAAACGTTTGGTAGAATCCGGTAATACCGATGTTTATCCGTTTCTGGCAGCTGTCTACGATAAAAAAATATATCTGTTCAAGGATCAGCCAGTAACAACAGGTGTCAGAACAACAGGAGAAGATGGTACAGATTTTTATGAAGTGTATACACTGTATCCGGTTAATGCTCCGGTAAAAGATGGTGCTGGTGTTATAATACTTCAGCCAATATCAAAATTAAAAGAAGTTACGTTTGGCCGCAGCGAACGTTTATTGATCGGGCAGTTAGGCCCGTACTTAAATCTTTCAAGTGCTGACGCTGAAAAACGTAAGGCTGCCTACGGACAGTTTCAAGCCTTAAAAGATAAAGAAGCACTGCCGGCCTTATATGCAGCACGTGCAAAAGAAACATCTTCTGATGTTAAATCCATCGCTCAGGAGACTATTTTTTCCATTGAATTAAATGCATCTGCGGATGACAACAGAAAAAAAATATTGATTGACAGTCTCGTAATTAACTGGGGCTCCAATACAGAATCAATCTTAGAAGCATATGAAGCTTCGGAAAAAAATCCGGAGTTAAAAGCATATGCCAAAGCTGCCATCGCTGATCTGAACGGAAAACACGAACGGTTGAGTGTTGTTCAGAATTTATTCAGCGGCTTAAGTTTAGGAAGTATCCTGATCATGGTTGCACTTGGTTTGTCCATCATCTATGGATTAGCGGGTATCATCAATATGGCGCACGGTGAATTCCTTATGATCGGGGCATACACTACATTTATTATTCAGAGTTTACTGCCCAAAGGTGATCTGTTCTTCTGGATCTCTTTGCCTGTTTCATTTCTGGTTGCAGGTGCCTTTGGGTTTATCATAGAACGGTTAATTATCCGGTATTTATATTCCCGTCCGCTGGAGAGTTTGCTCGCAACCTGGGGGGTAAGTCTTGTGCTCATCCAGTTTGCACGTACATTGTTTGGTGACCTTACCGCTGTACGCACACCTGCAGTACTGTCAGGCGGCTGGGAAATAACCTCTCATCTGGTTTTGCCATACAACCGGTTATTTATTATTGGCTTGTGCATCTTTATGATTGCCATTACTTATTATACATTATATAAAACGCGTTTGGGTTTACGTGTACGTGCCGTGACACAAAACAGAAACATGAGTTCATGCCTTGGAATTGAAACAGGTAAAGTAGATGCCATTACATTCTTTCTCGGCTCAGGGCTTGCCGGTACAGCGGGCTGCGCCATGACACTGATCGGTAACGTTGTGCCGGATATGGGACAGACATATATCGTAGATTCGTTCCTGGTTGTCGTAACAGGTGGAGTAGGTAATATTGCCGGTACAATTGTATCGGGTTTCGGAATCGGTTTTATATTCAAAATACTCGAATCGTTCTTCGAAGCAGTGTACGGTAAAGTACTTATTCTGGCCATCATTATTTTATTCTTGCAATTTAAACCTAAAGGTTTATTCCCTGACAAAGGCCGTATTGCTGAAGATTAATTATAACCTGTATCTGATCTGAGATTATGAAAAAATATTTCAATAGTAATTCGTTGTTCTATATCATTCTTATCGGTGTGTTCTTAATTATTATGCCCATAGGAAATATGCTGGGTTTTGTTTCAAACAATACCATTTCGTTGTGGGGAAGATATTTTTGTTTTGCCATTGCTGCACTAGGTGTAGATCTGATCTGGGGTTATTCAGGTGTGTTGTCTATGTGCCAGGCAGTTTTCTTCTGTCTGGGCGGTTATGCTATTGCCATGCACATGCTGCTGGTGGCAGGCGGAGAGGATCCTTCCGGAATCCCGGATTTCATGGTATGGAATCAGGTGGATGTATTGCCGGCCTTCTGGATACCTTTTCATTCCTTTGGTTTATCATTTCTTCTTGCGTTGCTGATTCCCGGAATCTTTGCATTCATCTTTGGCTACTTCGTATTCAGAAGCCGCATCAAAGGGGTGTATCTGGCCATTATCACACAGGCGCTTGCGTTGGCTATGTGGTTGATTTTTCTCCGTAATGAAACCATGCTGGGCGGAACCAACGGCTTAACCGGGTTTAAAACATTGCTCGGTTTTTCGCTTTCCAGTCCATCAACCAAATTAGGTCTGTACATAGTATCCTTTCTGGTGATGTTCGGTTTATTTCTGTTCTGTAAATGGCTGGTAAACTCTAAGTTTGGTAAAGTACTGGTAGCGATCCGCGATAGTGAATCACGGGTAAGTTATACGGCTTACAATGTTGTAAATTATAAGCTGGCCGTGTTTGTGATTGCAGCTGTGGTTGCGGCAATCGGAGGTATGCTGTATGTGCCGCAGACGGGTATTATCACGCCGGGCAGAATGGATGTAAAAGCATCTGTTGAAATGGTGATGTGGGTAGCATTGGGCGGAAGAGGAAGATTAAAAGGCGCAATCATCGGAGCCTTGCTGGTGAATTATTTATACAGTGTCTGCACAAGTATGTTTCCGGAATCGTGGTTATACATATTAGGCGTGCTGTTTATACTCACGGTTCTTTTCTTTGAAAAAGGGTTCTGGGGATTAATTGAAATGCTCGAAAATAAAATCAATTCTTTATCATCAACTAAATCAGTTTCAAATACGAATTCTTAACCCGTACGATTATGCTACTGAATGTAAAAAATCTTCATGTGTCTTTTGGAGGAGTAAAGGCGCTTAATCTTTCCGCCTTCAATATACAGCAAAACGAACTGCGTGTGATCATTGGCCCGAACGGTGCCGGTAAATCTACGTTCATGGATATCCTTTGCGGCAAAACAAAACCCAATGGCGGCGATGTTACTTTCAACGGAGAAGAGATATTAGGAAAAAAAGAAGTACGTATTGCGCAGATGGGTATAGGTCGTAAGTTTCAGAAGCCTTCTGTATTCCCAAGCTTATCGGTGTTTGATAATATGCTGCTTTCTGTGCGTATGCATAAAGGTTTGCTTACCTCTATGTTCTTTAAAATGAATACAGAAATAAAAGATCGCATAGAATCGGTAGCAGAAATGGTAGGCCTTGGCAAGCACCTGGAATTACTCGCGGGAAATTTATCACACGGACAAAAACAATGGCTGGAAATTGCGATCGTAATTCTGCAGGATCCCAAACTGATGCTGATTGATGAACCGGCAGCGGGTATGTCGGACGAAGAAACATACAAGACAGGAGAGCTGCTGACAAACCTTTCCAAAAAGCACAGTGTGATCGTTATCGAACATGACATGGGTTTTGTGAAACAGATCGCACAGAATCTGGTTACCGTGCTTGTACGCGGGCAACTTTTAATGGAAGGCTCATTCGATCAGGTGCGCAACGATGAACGTGTGATTGATTCTTATTTGGGAAGAGCCAATACAGCACTGGAAAAATAAATGATGAATAGCAGTATCATTCATCATTCATCATTTATAATTCATAATTAAATACACATGAAAGATATTATACTTGAATCCAACGATCTACATGCTGCTTACGGACAGAGTATGATTTTATGGGGTTTAAATTTTAAAGCAGAAAAAGGTAAAGTAACAACCATTATGGGGCGCAATGGTGTTGGTAAAACAACTTTGTTGAAAACCATTATGAGTCTGGTGCAGGTATCTAAAGGTACAATCACCTACAAAGGCGAAGAAATACAAACACTACCTTCTTTTAAAAAAGCAAACATGGGGATCGGTTATGTGCCGCAAGGGAGAGAGATCATTCCAAAACTTACCGTGTATGAAAATATCAAACTAGGCATGGAAGCATTGGGAAGTAAGTCGAAAGCTAAAATTCCGGAAGATGAAATTTATGCCATGTTTCCGATCTTAAAAGATTTCAGGAAACGTCTGGGTGGCAACTTAAGCGGCGGGCAGCAGCAGCAGCTGGCAATTGCCCGGGTGCTTGTGAGTAATCCTTCGCTCATCTTATTAGACGAACCTACAGAAGGCATACAGCCATCCATTGCACAGGAGATCGGGCAGGTATTGAAAAACCTTGCAGCCGAAAAAGGAATTACCATTTTACTGGTAGAACAAAAAATTGATTTTGCAAAACAGATCACCGACTACTATTATTTTATGGACCGCGGCAGAATGTTAATGGAAGGAAGCAAAGATGAATTGGATCTGGATGATATCCGGAAATATTTATCGGTGTAGTCGCCAGCTACTAGCTGCTAGTTTCTAGACACTAGAACAAATACAATGCATAGTTATAATAACCAATAATCCGGCACTAGCAACTAGTGCCCGGAAACTAAACAATATATGAGACTTGCACCGAAGGATATTGAAAAGTTAATGCTGCACAATGCCGGAGTTCTTGCACAGAAAAGATATGCCAGAGGTATTCTGCTAAATTACCCGGAAACCATTGCACTTTTATCTGCACAGCTTTTAGAGTTTATCCGTGAAGGATACAGTGTTGCTGAGCTGATGGATCTTGGCATGAAGATTCTTGGCGTAGACGATGTAATGGATGGCGTTGCGCAGATGGTAGACGAAGTACAGATAGAAGGTACATTTCCGGATGGTACAAAACTCGTAACGGTCCATCATCCTGTCTGTAATCAAAACCTGTCAAATGGTTATGCCCTGTATGGTTCCGGATTAACAAAGTCAGCATCAAAACTGCTTATTGATAATACGATCAATCCAACACCAGGTGCAAAAGAATATGCCGCCGGTACGATCGAATTGAACGCAGGCAGAAAAACGAAAATACTTGATGTGATTAACTCCGGCGACAGGCCGGTACAGGTTGGTTCACATTATATTTTTTCAGAAACAAATGCGGCGCTGAAGTTTGACCGTGTCGGAGCAATCGGCTACCGACTTGATATACCGGCAGGCACAGCGGTACGCTTTGAACCGGGTGAGAAGAAAACGGTGCAGGTAGTTGAGATTGCCGGGCAGCAAATCGTATACGGAGGAAATGGGTTGATCGATGGCGGTATCACAGAAGATGATATTCCGCAGATCAAGCAGCGCATGCAGGAAAAAGGATTTATTTAAACCATACACGTTATGTCATATATACTATCAAGAAAAAGTTATGCAGACATGTTTGGCGTAACTACCGGAGATAAAATCACCTTAGGCGACACCAATCTTCTGGTGCGCGTTGAAAAGGATCTTACGGTGTATGGAGAAGAATGTAAATTCGGCGGCGGCAAGGTATTACGCGACGGCATGGGACAGGCTTCCGGCTATAAATCGGATGATGTATTAGACTTACTTATTACCAATGCATTGATCATTGATTATACAGGTATTTATAAAGCTGACATCGGTATTAAGAACGGACACATTAAGGCAATCGGTAAAAGCGGCAATCCACATATCATGCCGGGTGTGCACCCGGATATGATTGCAGGAACGGTTACGGAAGTAATTGCAGGGGAAGGTATGATCATTACTGCAGGCGGGATTGATAATCACATCCATTACATCTGTCCGCAGCAGATGAACGAAGCGCTCGCTTCGGGTATTACAACCTTTATCGGCGGCGGCACCGGTCCTGCAACAGGAACAAAAGCAACTACCTGTACACCCGGTGCCTTTCACATTGAAATGATGTTGAAAGCAACCGATAACATCCCGATGAATATTGGATTTCTTGGTAAAGGGAATACTTCCCATCCGGAAGAGATCGAAGAACAGATCAAAGCTGGCGCGCTTGGTTTAAAGCTTCATGAAGACTGGGGTACAACACCCGCTGCTATTGATAACTGTTTGTCAGTAGCAGAAAAATACGACGTACAGGTGTGTATTCATACGGATACCTTAAACGAAAGTGGTTTTGTGGAATCCAGCCGCGCAGCATTCAAAGGCAGAACAATTCATACCTATCACACAGAGGGTGCAGGCGGCGGCCACGCGCCTGATATTATAGTGTTATGCGGAGATCCGGATGTACTGCCTTCTTCAACCAA
The DNA here is from genome assembly GCF_000014145.1 of Cytophaga hutchinsonii ATCC 33406. NCBI lineage: Bacteria > Pseudomonadati > Bacteroidota > Cytophagia > Cytophagales > Cytophagaceae > Cytophaga > Cytophaga hutchinsonii. The sequence goes on from NC_008255.1 coordinate 1,472,409, forward strand.
TCCGACAAAACCATTTACAGTAAATACCATTGATGAACACCTGGATATGCTGATGGTTTGTCACCATTTAGACCGGAACATTCCCGAAGATGTGTCCTTTGCGGAAAGCCGTATCCGTGGCGAGACAATTGCTGCTGAAGATATTCTGCATGATATGGGTGCCTTGTCAATGCTGTCGTCTGATTCACAGGCAATGGGCAGAGTAGGAGAAGTAATCTGCCGTACCTGGCAGACAGCACATAAAATGAAAGAGCAACGCGGTTTGCTGGAAGAAGATAAACAGATTGACGCGGATAACTTTCGTGTAAAAAGATATATTGCCAAGTATACGATCAACCCGGCGATCGCGCACGGCTGCAGTCATGTGATCGGTTCGGTTGAAGTAGGTAAGCTGGCAGACCTTGTTGTCTGGCAGCCGGATTTCTTCGGAAGCAGACCGGAATTGATTTTAAAAGGAGGCGTAATCGTACAGGCGCAGATGGGGGATCCCAATGCATCCATACCAACGCCGCAGCCTTTCTTCTCAAGGCCTATGTTTGGTGCGATGGGTAAAGCAACAGGAGCAACCTCATTAGCATTTGTTTCGGCAGCGTCGGAAGAAACCGTAAACGGATATGGGCTGAATAAAAAAGTCACTCCGGTTGTGGGCTGCCGTTCTGTGAAGAAAAAAGACATGAAGCTGAATGATTTTCTTCCGGATATTAAAGTAGATGCAGAAACGTACAAAGTAACCGTCAACGGTGAATGGATCACCTGCGCACCGGCAAAGAAGCTGCCGCTGGCACAGCTTTACAATTTGTTTTAAATATGAATCAGGCTGAAAGCCTCATATTTCATAGCTTGGGCCCAAGTAAAAGCAGATACGGAATTATCTGATCCTCGATAGAAGTCCAACGCCATTGTTGGTGTTCCGCAAGAACAACTCTTTGTGTAGTGAACAAAAGACAAAGCGGGTCACCAACAATCATTTAACAGTAAGTTAAACGAATACACATGATTTCATCCAAAGACAATACACATTTATTCCTGCTCCTTCAGATGGCGGACTCTGCGTTCCCTGTAGGAGGTTTTGCGTATTCATATGGATTGGAATCGGCTGTGAAACATAATTTAATATCAGACGGAAAAGGTTTGCGCGAATATCTGTTGACGTTCTCTGAACAATTGATCGCATTTGACTTTCCGTTTATTGCTGCGGCACATCAGCAATCAATTACTTCTATAAATATAGCAGATTTGAAATCTTTGCTGCAGGTCTACAAATCGATGTTGCTGAACCCACCTTTGTCGAAGGCAGGATGCGTCATGGGCAGGAACTGGCTGAAGATCTGTAAACAGATTACAAACAGTTACCTGATGGATGAAACGGAAGAAGTATTTCGCAAAGAAAATTTAACATTTGAATTTCCGATCGTTTTCGGATTAAGCATGCAGGCGTCAAATTTTACATTGTCACAAACCTTGTTCCTGTATTTCTACATGTCGATCCGCGATCAGATCAGCGCGCTGATCCGTTTGGGATCTGCCGGCCCTTCTATGGCGCACACGGAACTGCAACAGGTTTTACATCTTTTCACCATTCGTATTGAATCTTATATTCCAGTACATTACTCCACTGCTTATAAATCAGCCTATCTGCTGGAGCTTGCACAACTCTCGCACGATCGGGTTTACTCTAAATTATTTCAAAACTAAAACGTTACTGTTATGACCCTTTTAAAAATGTACCGCCATTTAGATCATTTCGATTCTCCAGGCCATTTTCATCACCGGGAATTGATTCATGAAAAAAGAAATTTTAAGAAACGTGCTTTTACCGTTGGTATCGGTGGACCAGTAGGGACCGGGAAGACAGCCTGGCTAATGCAGATCTGTAAAGCATTGCGCGATAAAATGAATATAGCTGTTGTTACCAATGATATCTTTACCAGCGAAGATGCCGAATTTCTGATCCGTAACGAAGCACTTTCAAAAGACCGTATCATTGGCGTTGAAACAGGAGGCTGTCCGCATGCAGCCATACGAGAAGATGTTTCACAAAACATGTATGCATTGGAAGAATTAATGAAACGCTTTCCCGATGTAGAATTATTGTTTGTAGAAAGCGGAGGAGATAATTTAGCCGCACACTTTAGTAAAGAGCTGGTTGATTATTCAGTGTATGTGATTGATGTTTCAGGTGGAGACAAGATTCCCCGTAAAGGAGGCCCGGGTATTACGCAGGCTGATTTATTGGTAATCAACAAAATTGACCTGGCACATTTAGTAAATGCAGACCTATCGGTCATGGAACGCGATTCTAAAAAAATGCGCGGCGATGGACCTTTTTTATTTGCCCGTGCAAAAGACTGCTTCGGCATTGATGAGATTATCAATCATATATTAACTGCGAGAGAAAAAGCACTGGAAGCAAAGCCTGTGTATTCGTTACGGAAAGAGTAGTATAGTGCTGCTTTCTTGGGGCGATGCCCCAAGTTTTATTATCACAGGCTTTCAGCCTGAGTATAGCTGCTATAATTTAATAAGTATGTTATATTGTAGCAGCTGATTTTTTACATGGTACAGATTTTTATCTGATATCACAGGCTGAAAGCCTGACATATCAGAACTTGGGGCATCGCCCCAAGAATTTCATGCAAATTAATTCCTTCCTTCAAACGGATTAAAACCCAATAACTCTTTATCAGACATATGTTCTGCCAGTGCTTTAACAAAGGGCTGCAGCAGATCATTGTTTTTTGCTGAACAACGGATCATAAATACCTGTTCGTTAACTTTTACCGCACTGCCTATACGAATCAGTGATTCGGATTTATTTTCAATGTGCTCATGAAAATATTGTGCAGCTAAAAAACGCAGCTGTGTTTCAATGGATTTTACACGAGTCAGATTTTCATCGCCTGCTAAAAAGATATTGATGTATGAAGAGTGATCCAGAAAAGCTCCCGGTGAATTCATGTTGTTTTGTGACGGATCCATTTTAAAACGGTCCCATACAATCGGTACACCATTCGATTCTATTTTTAATTCTGTAAAGAAAGAGTCAAAAGCAAAACGCTCGCCATTCAGTATGCGTCCGGCTTCAAACCAATCAATTACTAACAGTACCGCATTTTTTTCAAGTTTCCAGAAAAGATGCTGTTCGAATATGCTTTTTTGATGCGGCACTACCGGATCACCCATAAATACCACGAGTGCGTTCTCGCCAACAGTACCGGTAATGGTTTGTTTGCATGTTTTTCCATGCTCCGACCGATAGATACGGGTATTCGCCTGGCTTGAAAAAGCAGATACGGTATCCGCTTTACAATCAATCGTAAGGTCAATCGAATCACCTTCCACAAAACCACCTCCATAATTTGAAAACACCAGGTGGCATGCTTTGTTTTTTTCAAGGGCGAAAATTTTCAACGGACGGAAAATCTTTGAACCAGTAACAGAACTTTTACCATGAATAGTTGAAATTTCAAGTATGGAATGCGTTGTATCTTTAACCATAAAGTAATACGTAAGTATTTACTGTATATATACTAAAAAAAGCCTTTTAAAGTTCGTTATTTTAACTGAAATTTAAGTAATTTTAAAATGATAGCAGGACTACTTACGTTTATGAAGCTTTTTGAAAAAGAAATTGGTATAGTCGGGCAAGAGCAGAAGCTTTTTAAATACTCTGCTTATATGTATGCCATTGCATTGTCTTTGATTGCAATGATTACCATATTAAGTCAGATCTTAATTCAACAATACTTAAGTAGCCAGGTTACGGATTCCCACGTCATTAATATTGCTGCGCGTCAGCGTACATACAGTCAGTCGCTAAGCAAAACCGCATTGCTGATCGAGTCCGGGAATGATATAGAAACCAATCGGAAAGAGTTTGCAAATACCTTACGCCAATGGCAAAAGTCGCACGAAGCGCTCAAAGGCGGCGGCAGTGATTTTATGAACCTTCCGGCCAATGACCGGGATGAGTTAAAAGAAATGTTCGGCATTATTGAAGAACCGTATGCCGCTATTTTAGGTGCTTCCAACGGCATGCTCAAGGAACTGTATAGCCCGAAAGCACTTGACTCCATGAATCTGAAAGCATACATAAGAACCATTCTTGAAAATGAACGCATGTATTTATTGGGCATGGAACTGATTGTATTTGATTACGATCGTTTTTACCGGAATGGGGTGAAGAAGTTAAAAGAAATTGAATATATTCTGTTATACATCGTGTTGGTAAGCTTGTTTCTGGAAGCCGTTTTTATTTTTTATCCGCTAGCCGTTCGTGTGAAACAAAACATGAAGGATTTGGTAGAGTCGGAAACAAATGCCAAGAATCTGGCCACGCAGCTGCAGGAAGCGAACACGATACGAGAACAATCGCATAAAGAATTCCGGGATATAAATTATGCCCTTGAAAAGGCCACGTACGTTGTAAAGACCGATCAATACGGGCACATTATTTATGCCAACGATAAGTATTGCCACGTTACGCGCTACAACATGGGTGAGCTGATCGGAAAGCCTTTGTTCTATAACAATATGGGCGGCAAGGAAAGTATCATCTACGAGCATATAAATAATCAGGAGCGTCGCAAAGAAGTATGGCAGGGAGAGATCTTTGATCATGCTTCCGATGGTACAGGCTTCTGGCTCGATGTTACCATGATGCCGATCATAGATAATAAAGGTTCGTTGTATCAGTTTCTGGTTGTTTGCACAGATATTACAAAACGTAAAAATACAGAACGGGAGTTACTGCTGCTTACAGAAGAAAAAATAAAACGTCAGGGAGCAGAGCAAAAAATAATTTCATATTCTATCATTAACGGACAGGAAAAAGAACGCACCCGCATTGCTGCGGAAATTCACGATGGTATCGGACAAATGCTTACAAGTCTGCGTATGAAGATGGAGATGATCGAAAATAAAAATACACATCTGGGTAGTGATATAACCGAACTTACCGATCTGTTACAGATGGTCATTAATGAAACGAAAAAAATATGCTCAGATCTCTTGCCAAGTGTACTGGATGATTTTGGTTTGAGCGCAGCCATCCGCGAGTTACAGAAGATGTGCTCAGCAACAACTGAAATGTCCTTTGATCTGGATGATGAACTGGAACCGCATGCCTTACCGCGTGAAGTGGAAATAGGTATATTCCGTATTTTACAGGAAGGGCTAAATAATGCCATTAAACATTCAAAAGGATCAAACGTTTTTATTCATATTAGTAATGACGAAAAAAATGTACATTTATTTGTGAAGGATAACGGGAAAGGATTTGATTTCGATGAAAAAAAATTATTAAGCCGAGAATTTATAGCAAAGTCTAACGGGTTGCGTAATATGAAAGAGCGTGCAGAATTATTAGGCGGTAAATTTGTAGTAAAATCGCTGATCGGAGAGGGCACAACACTTCAGGTACAGATACCTATTTAAACTAACTAACTAACTAACTAACTAATTAATTAATTATTTTTTTAATAAAAAACTAACCGTATTATGTTGACTAAAAAGATTAAAGTTTTTATTGCTGATGATCATGAAATATTCAGAGATGGTGTACGGCAGCTGATCTCAAATGAATCGGACATGGAAGTTGTAGGTACCGCTTCTTCAGGTGAAGAGGCGTTGGAACTGCTTAAGGATAACCACGCCGATGTTGTTATCATGGATATCCGCATGTCAGGTATGAATGGTTTGGAAACAAGCCGTGCTATTCTTAAGAACGACAGCAATACGCATATTCTCTTCTTCAGCTTATATGATCGGGATGATTATGTTGTGACCGCACTGGAAATGGGTGCAAGCGGCTACATACTAAAAGATACCAGTAATAAAATATTTCTGAAAGGCATTCGCGCCGTTTCAAACGGACAGTTTTATTTTACAGGTGATGTTACGGATGTATTGATAAAAAAATACAAGGAATTAAAAGACGTGAAGAATACGCCTGAAATATCATCAAGCTCTATTCAGTCTTCGTTATCTAAAAGAGAATATCAGATTTTAAATAGGATCCGCGAAGGGAAAACGAATAAAGAAATTGCGGAAGAATATAATTTAAGTGTGCGTACGGTTGAAACACACCGAATGAATATTCTCCGGAAATTTAATGTCAGCAATTTTGATGAATTGATAAAAAATACCGATGAGGTATTGGGGACAGAAGGGAATGAAGAATAATAAGTAACTTGGCGTATGTGTTTTTAATGAAGCTTATACGCCATTTTACTTTTAGAATAGTCAATGAAATAATAATTACCGCTTATAAAACCGCTTTTAGGAAATTCTTCACCGTTATGAAGGATTTCAATATCATTCAGTTTTATAGGCATTAAGATTGTTTTTAAAAATTCAACTTCGCTGGAAGAAAAGGTTTGTCCGATTTCAACCGTTGCGCCATTCGCAATGTCAATACGCAGATCCTGAACAAATGGTATTTTTAATTTGGTATGAATGCCATTATCATCCGTAGTATGAATGACAAGTGCATTTTTATTTCTTGAAATATGCTGAATATTTTTTTCAATAAAAGAACAGATAGTAGACTTCTCAATCTTATTCAGGTTAGGATCTTTTTTGTAAATCAATGAAAATTCTTTGCCGGAAATATAATCCCCGTTTTTAAATGTATTATAAAAATTCGTTAACCGTATACGGGCATTGGCAGAATAATTCGGATGAAAATCTGCTGCTGTTAGTTCTCTGCCGATTATTTTTTTTACAGGAAGGTCAGTTATCCTGTCGATCGGTGTATCACCGTTTTTTGTCTTAGCGGTTGTGGCTGTAATAGTTGCTGACCTGCCTGTAATACGGGTTCTGTGTTGTAGTGTATGTGCATGCCGTTCACTTGAAATACTGCTGTCCCATACCGCGCTTCCTGAACTGGATTTTTCCGGAATGTTGCTGGAGGAAGAGGAATCTCTTTCAAATTCTACGTCTTGAAAAGAAGTGTTATCTATCGTGGAATCATAAACAATCGGTAAGGTATCATACGTGTTGTAAAAATAAAACCCAACACACAGACATAAGATTGAAAATGCCAATAAAAAAAGACGTGTTTTTTTTGAAATCATAAAGCTTAGAAGAAGCCCTGCTATAAAAACAAAAAGACTGGCTTACGAATAATACAGTCTTTTTTGATAATTATAGTAAGGATATTTTTAGCTGAGTTTATTGACTGATTTAATATCCTGAATACGAAGCATGTTTTTGTAGACGCGTTCTACGTCGTTTTCTTCTGTTTCAAATTCAATCGTGCATGTAGCATCTAGATTGTCAGCTTGTTTGTAATTTAAGCTGATAACCGAAAGACCTCTTTTACGGATCGGCAATAAGATACGGTCAATGGTTTCAGGAGAGTGATGACACTCAATTTGCCAGTTATTTCGAACTTTCATGGCTTTTTTTACTTGGGTTGCTATTAATAACTACTAACAAATATAGCTATAAATTTAACTTTTTTTATATAAAAGACGATTTCATTTAGCCTTGTGGGTGTCTTCAATCTATAAATTTCGTAGTTTTACAGTTTATTAGATAATTAATAGAATGGCATTTTCATTAGATTCGATTTTAAGGGATAATATTAAGAACGCAAAGCCATATTCTTCTGCAAGGGATGAATATAAAGGGACGGAAGGCATCTTTTTAGATGCAAATGAAAACCCATATGGTTCTGCCATACAAAAGATGGTTAACCGGTACCCGGATCCATTACAACGTGATGTTAAAACAGCTTTGTCTGCACTTAAAAACGTTTCTGCTGAACATATATTCTTTGGAAATGGCAGTGATGAACCGATCGATCTATTGATACGCGCCACCTGTCAGCCTGGTAAAGACAGTATCCTGATCTTGCCTCCCACATACGGTATGTATGAAGTGAGCGCAGGCATTAACGATGTAGATATTATTTCTGTTCCGCTTACAAAAGCCTTCGACCTGGATGTTGACGCAATTCTTGCTGCTGTAAAGACTCATACAAAAATCATTTTCATCTGTTCGCCTAATAATCCTACAGGCAATCTGATGAGTGAAGATAAAGTGAAACGTATTTTAAACGCATTCTCCGGAATTGTTGTGGTGGATGAAGCATACATTGATTTCGCCGATACAAAAGGCTTTGTGCCCTTATTGGATCAGTATCCGAATATGGTGGTACTGCAGACATTTTCCAAAGCATGGGGAATGGCAGCGTTGCGTTTAGGTACTGCCTTTGCATCCAAAGAAATCGTTTCTGTGCTGAATAAGATCAAGCCGCCATACAACATCAACCTGTTAACGCAGGAAGCAGCATTGGAAGCATTGCAGAATGTTTCTGTGAAAGATGAGATGGTGTACAAAATATTAAAACAGCGGGATTGGTTGCGTGAGGAATTAAGTAAACTTCCTGTTTGTCTGGAGTTATATCCGTCCGACGCGAACTTTATATTGATGCGTACCGCGGATGGGAAAAAAGTGTATGATTACTTAGTTGAGCATATTGTAATCACCAGAGACCGTTCAAAGATCATTCTATGTGAAGGTTGTGTGCGTATTACAGTAGGTACAGAGGCGGAAAATAAACGTTTGCTGGATGTTTTAAAAACATATTAATTCCATTAGAAATTTATAGATATGAAAAAGAAAGCATTATTTATCGATCGGGATGGAACCATCATTACAGAGCCCGCGGATGAACAGATTGACTCGTTAGAGAAACTGGTATTTCTTCCAAGGGTATTAACAGCACTGTCTAAAATTGCTGTTGAAACAGATTACGAATTGGTAATGGTTACCAATCAGGATGGCTTGGGCACAAACTCTTTTCCTGAAGAGACCTTCTGGCCGGCACAGAATAAAATGTTGAAAACGCTGGAAGGTGAAGGCATTGTATTCAAACGCATTCACGTAGACCGGTCTTTTCCTAAGGACAACCTGCCGACGCGCAAGCCGGGTATTGGCATGCTTACTGAATACATGAACGGCACGTATGATCTTGAAAATAGTTTCGTAATCGGTGATCGCGTAACGGATGTGCAGCTTGCTAAAAATTTAGGAACAAAAGCGATTTATATAACACCGTCTACAAAGGCCCTGGATTGGGGACTTGGAGAATTGAAATATGCACTTGCTACAGATGACTGGATGGAAATTTATAAATTCCTGGTAAAGTCTGAACGTATAGCACGTGTTAACAGAAAGACAAACGAAACAGACATTACTATTTACCTGGATCTGGATGGTGAAGGTAAAGGTGTAATGAATACAGGTCTTGGTTTCTTTGATCACATGCTGGATCAGCTATGCAAGCACTCCGGCATAGACCTGTCTGTTGAAGTGAAAGGTGATTTACACATCGATGAACATCACACGATTGAAGATACCGCTTTGGCACTTGGTGAAGCATTTCTGCTGGCATTGGGCTCCAAGCGTGGAATTGACCGTTACGGCTTTCTATTGCCGATGGATGAAGCACTGGCTCAGGTAGCCATTGATTTTTCAGGCAGAAGCTGGCTGGTATGGGATGCGGAATATAAACGTGAGAAAATCGGAGACATGCCTACAGAAATGTTCTTTCACTTCTTTAAGTCGTTTTGTGATACAGCAAAATGTAATTTGAATATTAAGGTTGAGGGGGATAACGAACATCATAAGATCGAAGCAACATTCAAGGCATTTGCAAAAGCGATTAAAGCAGCCATCAGAAAAGATCCTGCGAATACACGTATTCCAAGCACTAAAGGAGTATTGTAGGATGCGACTTGTTAATTGTGTGTATAGTTTGCCGTGGTTGTGTCTTTTCGACCAACCACCTAGCCAGCAAGTGATTGGTCGAAAAGACACAATCACGGCAATTTAGCTTATTACGTAAAAAAATGAAACTAGCAATAGTAAAATACAATGCGGGTAATATTCAATCCGTCATATATGCGTTAAATCGTTTAGGCATTGAGCCTGTATTGACAGATGATGTAGATGAATTGAGATCTGCAGATAAAGTATTGTTTCCGGGTCAGGGTGAAGCATCTAATGCGATGAATTACCTGCGCAGCAAAGGACTGGATCAGGTGATTAAAGATCTGAAACAACCGGTGTTTGGTATTTGCATCGGTCAGCAGCTATTGTGCGAACATTCAGAAGAAAACAATACAGATTGTTTGGGAATTATTCCTGCTAAAGTAAAGAAGTTTCCTCCTTTGGATAAAGTACCCCAGATCGGCTGGAACACGGTTACAGAATTGAAAAGCCCTTTGTTTAAAGGGATAGCAGAAGAGAGCTACGTGTATTTTGTACATAGCTATTATGTAGAGTCAAATGCGTATCAGATAGCAACAACAAATTACATTCTCCCGTATGCGTGTGCCCTGCAGAAAGATAATTTCTACGCGGTACAGTTTCACCCGGAAAAAAGCAGCGACGTGGGAGAACAAATATTGAAAAATTTCATAGAGTTGTAAGGAATGAGTGCGCATCTTTACACTTTACACGTAAAACGTTACATTTCTAAATGATACAGATAATTCCCGCAATAGATATAATAGATGGCAAGTGTGTGCGGTTAACACAGGGCGATTACAATCAGAAAAAAGAATATCATTCCAATCCGGTTGAAGTAGCTAAGATGTTTGAAGATGCAGGTATTCAACGCTTGCATTTAGTGGATCTGGATGGTGCAAAGAAAAAACAGATCGTTAATTATAAAGTACTTGAAAATATAACCGCTGCAACAAAATTGTCAGTAGACTTCGGAGGCGGTCTGCAGTCAGACGAAGATCTTAAAATCGCATTTGATGCAGGTGCCAGACAAATTACAGCAGGTAGTATTGCTGTTAAAAATCCGGAAAAAGTTCAGCATTGGCTGACACAGTTTGGTAAAGAATGCATCATTCTCGGAGCAGATACTAAATCAGGAATGATTGCTGTACATGGCTGGCAGGAAACATCTGACCTGAGTATTCAGCAGTTAATGAATCAGTTCATACCCTTTGGTATTTCATATTCCATTTGTACCGATGTCGCAAAAGATGGTTTGCTGCAAGGCCCTTCGTTCGATTTATATAAACAATTAAACGAAGAATTTAAGCAGATTAACTGGATTGCCAGCGGCGGTGTCGCAGAGCTTGCTGATATTGAAAAGTTAAACGATATGGGTATCTATGGAGTAATTGTTGGCAAAGCTTTCTATGAAGGAAGGATAACATTGCAGCAATTAGCGCAATTCAATGCGTAAACGTTCTTTATTTAACTGCTTTTTGTGGTTGGATGAATTATAAATAGCAACATGAAATTGATCCGGATTTCTTAAAACGTAATACATAAAACTTAATACTTAAAACGTGCTTACAAAACGTATCATACCTTGTCTGGATGTTAAAGACGGAAAAACAGTAAAAGGAGTAAATTTCTTAAACCTGAGAGATGCCGGTGATCCTGTTGAATTGGGCGCTTTGTATTCTCAGCAAGGGGCAGACGAACTTGTATTTTTAGATATCACAGCTACATTGGAAAAAAGAGGTACACTGGTTGAACTTGTTAAGCGTGTAGCACAACATATAAATATTCCCTTCACTATTGGCGGTGGTATTGGTTCCATTGAAGATGTGTCCGCTTGCCTGAATGCCGGTGCAGATAAAGTTTCTGTAAACTCTTCTGCAATTAAAAATCCCGCATTGATTGATCAGTTGTCTAAGGAGTTTGGTAATCAATGTATCGTTGTTGCAATCGATACCCGAAACGTTGGGGGAATGAATCTGGTTCATTCACATGGAGGCACAAAACCTACAGACCTGGATACGATTGCATGGGCGAAAGAGATGCAGGAACGTGGCGCAGGAGAATTACTTCTCACGTCAATGGATAAGGATGGAACCAAAGCTGGTTTTGCAAATGAATTGACAGCATATATATCTACACATGTTTCCATTCCCATCATTGCATCAGGCGGTGCCGGTACGATGGAACATTTTACAGATGTATTTACACTCGGGAAAGCAGATGCTGCCTTGGCTGCAAGCATTTTCCACTTTAAAGAAATTGCTATACCTGAATTAAAATCATATTTATCCGGAAAAGGGATTCATATGAGAAAGTAATAGATAGAATTGTATCGTTTTATTTTTTTATTCGTATAACGTAGCGTTATACATTACACGTTAAAAATGCGCACATTAGGAATTATTGGTTTTGGTGGTTTTGGACAGTTTATGGTGAAGCATTTGCAACCCTATATTTCTGTGACCGTTCATGATTTAACAGATCTCTCGCATATTGCCGCTGAACACAAGGTAGAGTGGGGTACATTGCAGGAAACTGCATCTAAAGATATTGTCATACTTGCAGTGCCGGTTCAGTTTTTAGAATCCTTATTGCTTGAAATTAAAGACTATCTAAAAGCAGAAGCACTTATTGTAGACGTTTCTTCTGTAAAGGTAAAACCCATCGAATTAATGCTTAAGCATCTGCCGCTGACTGTAGATATATTAGGCACACACCCGCTGTTTGGTCCACAAAGCGGTAAGAATGGGATTAAGGGGCTGAATATGGTTGTTTGTCCTGTGCGTTCTAAAAAAATGCGTGCAATAACCCATTTTTTACGTAATGTCATTCAATTGAACGTGCTTGAACGTACACCGGAAACACACGATAAACAAATGGCCTATGTACAGGCATTGACACATTTCATCGGCAGATCAATCAATGAAATGGATATTCCGGATGTAGAACAAAAGACACCCGCATACCAGTATCTGTTAGATATAAAAAGAAATTTAGGAGGCGATTCCATGGATCTTTTTTTAACGATTGAATTGGAAAATCCATATGCAAAAAAAGTACGTGAAGAATTTATGGGCGCGTTGAAAAGTCTGAATGATCGGTTGGAACACATTAAAAGATAGAAAGTACTAAGTATATAGTATTAAGTACAAGTCGTTTCATAATTAATATGTCAATTTAAATATAAAAATGAAGTCCCGCTATATTTAGCGGGACTTCATTTTTTTTCTACTATGTACTATGTACTATTTTCTCTTATCAATACTAACGTAATCTCTTTCTGTATAACCTGTGTAGATCTGTCTTGGTCTGCCGATAGGTTCTTTAGCATCTCTAAGTTCTTTCCACTGAGCAATCCAGCCCGGAAGACGGCCGATAGCAAACATAACGGTAAACAAGTCGCTGCGTAAACCTAACGCTTTGTAAATAATACCAGAGTAGAAATCGACGTTTGGATATAATTTGCGTTCTACGAAATATGGATCACTTAGCGCGGCCTGCTCAAGTTCTTTTGCAATTTCTAATGCAGGATCCTTTACCCCTAATTTATTTAAGATATCATCACACGCTTTTTTGATGATTTTTGCACGCGGATCAAAGTTTTTATAAACTCTGTGTCCGAAGCCCATTAAACGAACTTCTTTTGTTTTAACCTTGGCGATATAATCTTTAGTAGAAATTCCTGAAGCTTTTATTTCTTCAAGCATTTCAATTACTTCCTGGTTTGCACCACCATGTAGCGGCCCCCACAGTGCGTTGATACCTGCAGCAATAGAAGAATATAAACTTGCATGCGCAGAACCTACAATACGTACAGTTGACGTAGAGCAGTTTTGTTCGTGATCAGCATGCAGGATAAATAAGGTGTTTAATGCTTCAACAACAACCGGGTCAAGTTCAAAATCTTCATTGGGCTGGCCGAACATCATGTATAGGAAATTTTCACAGTATCCTAATTTTGGTTTCGGATACATTAATGGCTGACCTTTAGAATTTCTGTATGACCATGCAGCAATTGTTGGTAATTTAGCCATCAAACGTACAATTGTCATATCAACTTCATCATCATTAGCTGTTGGATCAATTGAACCGGGATAATAAGCGGTTAAAGAACTTACTGCCGAAGATAAAACCCCCATTGGGTGAGCAGATGACGGAAAACCATCAAATACCTTTTTAATGTCTTCGTGAAGGTTTGTGTGTTTTCTGATGCGTTCTTTGAAATTCTCTAATTGAGATGTAGTCGGAAGTTCACCGTATATAAGTAAATAGGAAACTTCCAAGAAGGAAGCTTTAGAAGCAAGCTGCTCAATAGGGTAGCCTCTGTAGCGTAAAATACCTTGTTCTCCATCTAAAAATGTAATAGCACTTTTGGTAGCGCCAGTGTTTTTGTAACCAGTATCTAAAGTAACATAACCCGTCAAATCTCTAAGTTTCGCAATATCAATTGCTTTTTCGCCTTCAGATCCTTCAATTACAGGGAATTTATAACTTTTACCGTCTAATATTATTTCCGCTTCCTTCGACATGATATTTAGTATATATTTAATTAGATTGATAAAACTTTTAACTCTTAAAAATACATATGGATTGTTAAATTATAAAATATTGAAGGGTAAAATATTTCATATTCCCGATAAATATAAATCATTTTACTTTTTATGATTTGAAATTCAAGAGAACCTTGCAATACCTGCGCAACCATCAATCTAAAAAATTGAATTTATTTCTAATTCTGATTTTTTATTACATTATTTATATTGCATAATAGCGGTTATATGTAAAAAAGGAAGGTTAATATTTTGTTACTTTTAGTATATTTTATTGTCCTTATTAAATAATAAACATTTTTTTCAGGTGGTAATAGGGTAGTAAAAGCGATACATTGAATGGTGATTTAATTATTGTAATCTATTTATAATTAAATATTTGGTTATTTGTTTATAAAATTCTGAAGGAATGTTGTAGATTTATAAGATTTAATTTGTATCCTTGTGGGATTTTAACGTCCGAAATAATACATCAAATGGATTTTAAGGTTAATCAAACTAATTAAACAAGAAGTTAAACAATATGTCTAAAAGCATGCGAGTAAGGGTTCTTACATTGCTCCTAGTTTTAGGTTATGGCAACGTTTCGGCGAGCAATCATGGAGATAATGATAGTGCTCGTGTTACGAATTACACGCCGGTTGCAACTTCAACATCTGGTAAAAAATGGTTCACATTTTCACCCGCGTTGAAAAGTTCTGCATATCAAACCGAAGAATCTGGAACAAAGCAATATAAGAGATGGACTGGTTTAAAGTATTCCGGTTATATCAGATCTTATAATCAGTTTCGAACAATGCCGCAACATAACCCATTGGCTCCGCAAGCCGATCAGTTATTAACGGTAAATGGTCTTGACATTGTAAACAGAGTTTACACAGGTTATCAGGAACCAATGTTCTTATTACGTTTGGAAGGTACTCCAACCGCTAAAACCTGGTTCCAGATTGAGTACTCATTTGATAATCAGATGATGGGTATCATTCGTGAGGACAGCATAGCCAATCAGGTGCCTGGTATCGGGCAAACAACCAACCGCAGAGCGATGGTATATCGTATCATGCAATTTAAAGGATACGCAAACACCAAAGTAGGGGATTTTACCCTGGTTGCAGGTGGTGGTGTAAACTGGGCAAAATTAAGTCCGTTTACATTGGCCAACTATCAGTATCGTGATGATATGTTTGAGCGTTATCCGTGGCAGCCGGAAGGAAATTCATTTGGTTCATATACACGTTTTTACAACGAGCAGAACATTGCCCGTGATCAGCGTTGGGGAAATACAGGTACGCAAGGGTTTATGTTATCCGGTAAAAATTTACCTAAAGGATTTGGTTTTACATTCATTGTAGGTAAGTCAGATAACTCAGGTGGTTTCCAGACATATTTAACTAAAACACCTAAAAACTTAATTGCTATACGTGTTGACAAATCTATAGGCGTACATAAAATCGGGTTAAACTTCTTTGATCAGTTCGGTACTTATGATAACGTTGGCTTCAGATTAGATCCAAGATACGATGCAACAGTTGATCCGCACTACTTAGGCTCTAAAGTAAGACAGCAGATTATTACAGCAGATGGCAAATTCAATTTTTCTAAATTCAAGATCTATACAGAAGTTGGTATAGGCCGTTTCCAGGATGGTTTATTTACGGATAGAGATTACGAATTGCTATTCAATAAAAAACAGGAAAAGGATTCTATTACAGGCTTGAACTACAACTGGAACAATCCATTAAAAGCACACTGCTTTAACTTCCAGTTTGATGTATTAAAATCATGGTTTGGTGTACCGCTTTCAGCTCAGGTATTCTCCGTTAGAAAATCCGTTGCAAACGTAAACAGTGAGTCCTTAAACACGGCAAACAACCACACGGTTCCAACACCAACAAACATCAATACAAACAATGATATCACTGTTTTCCCGGGAGCAATTTTAGATGTTGGTCAAATGGCTAACAACAGATGGGGAACAAACATTAAGCATGAAAGTGCTTATGGTAAATTGAAAGTATCAGCTGCATGGGCGTTCAACAAAGAATGGGAAGATGTTTCAGGTTTATTTTCAAACAGAGGTAACAGTATCTCTTACTGGCACCAGACAAACTCATTCACTACATCACGTTTTACATATTTCCAGAAATATGCAGGTCCTTACCAACGTAATACCAGCATCTACAGAAGAGTATATGAATCGTATGGTATCACAGATACGGTAGTTGATTACTTGAAAATGTATCAGACACTTAATTTGAATTTAGCTTATAAGTTGAAATTCTTTGGTCGTGATTTGATCTTAAATAACTTCAATACCTATAACTCGGTTACAGATGATAACTTTAACCCGATCCCTGTATTTACAGACAAGGCGTTCCTGAGAACATTCTATGAAGAGTTAATGGCATTCTACAACATCCATCCTAAAGTAACACTGGTAAGTTTTGGTAGCTTTGAAAAAGTAACAGGTAATAACCGTGTTGAAAAAGCATACACTACTTCTGGTACTACTGCACAAGGAATTGAATATTCTCCTGGAGATGTAATCAAAGATATCTATAACAACCCGATCCTGAGTACTACATCCGATCAGGGTGCAACAGTACAACAGGTAAGCTGGGGTTATGGACTTGGAATCGATTACGATTTCTCCAGCAGAGCAGGCCTTTATGTTCGAAACAGATGGTTTGGTCAGAATGATAAAAACTTCACCCTTAACAAGTACAAAGGGATGGAAACAACAGTTGAATTAAAAATATTTTTCTAAAATATATTAGTATAGATGTCAACAATGGGAACATTTGCTAAAAAAGTTCTAATACTAGCAGCAATGACTGCTGGTACGATGATGGTTTCAAACGCTCAGGTAGTTTATTGGAACGGATTAGGTCGTGCGTTAGTAACAGGAAGTTACTTAAACGGAAATATCTTAAAGCCTTATTCAGATAGTACTGATCAGGCAAATATTGTTACTCAATACAAAGATTCAACATCTGCGAGAAAATCAACAGATGGTTACACGATCTTTGATTTGGGTGTAAATGCTCAGCCAAATGAAGCATTAAGAGCCAGTGCAACATTACGTTTGTCTAACAGCTTTGGTGGTTTCTACGGTGATGGTTCTCAGTTTATCTTCCGTCAATTACGTTTAGACGGTATCATAGGCAAAAAAGTGAAATATGAAATTGGAGATATTGATCTAGAATTGAGTAAGTATACCATCTTCAACTCAAATGAAATCTACAATGATTATGAATCAGATATCATTGCGCAACGCAGAAGTGTGGTAGAATACGAAAACTTCAACTTCGGTAACAAATGGCGTTTACAAGGTGCACACATTGAAACAGGTCTTCGTTTCGAACAAGGGATTGAAAAGCTTGGCTTACGTGCATTTGCTACAAGAAACAGAAGATACACACCTTCAATTACACCGGATCGTTATATGATGGGCGGCAGAGTTGAATTGGTTCAAAGCAGAATGTTACAGGTTGGTGGTAACTACGTGTACATCTTTGATGCTGCAGGTACGGTATCATCTCCGGGTTTAACAAATCAAAACCAGGTTCTAACTGGTGACTGGAAAGTAACACACTACATGGATAAAATTGATTTGTCTTTCTATGGTGAAGCTGGTAAGTCAAACAATAAATATGCAGTTATTGAAAAAGATTCTGTTAAAACAGATGATTATTTCTATGATTTAGGTTTATCTGCAAAATATAAGCCGTGGTTATTGAAGTTGTTTGTTAACTACAGAAATGTAGGCGCTGATTTCTTCAGTTCCGGAGCACAAACAAGAAGAGTGAATGATTACGGTTATAACGGTCCTCATGGAAACAATACATTAGGAATGTTTGATCAGGTTCAGAACAATGCTGTTCAAAGAGCAACAATAGGTGGAGCTACGTTACTTGATTATGTATCTGATCAGAACCTGCGCAACCTGAATTTGAAAAATACACTTATGGCATTTAACCCTGCCTACAACAACATTACTCCTTATGGCCAGGCAACAGCAAACCGTAAAGGTTTAACAATAGGTGCTTCATTGGGTAATGCTGAAAAAGTAGTAAAAGCAGATTTCGTTGCTGACTTATTATCTGAAGTTGCTTCTCAAGGCGATACCGTTGATAATGCTTTACGTAAATTTACTGGCTTAAAAGGTGGTGCTATGGTTAACATACACAAGTTGTTACGTTTTGAAAAGAACATAATATTTACTGCCGGCGCACGTTATGAAAAAACAACACGAGGTGGCGTAAGTCCGGTTGACCTTCAATCTACGTTAATAGATTTAGGTTTAACAGTTGAAGTTGTTAAGAACCTTGACCTTATCGGTGGTATTAAGACAATCACAGCAAAAGGAAATGAATATATCTATGTACGAAATGATTTCAATCAGATCAGAACAGATAATCCGTTCTCAAATTACAAACTTGATCAGTCTCAGTTCCTGTCTACGTTCGGTGCAAGATACAGATTCAGCAAAAACACCTACTTTACAGTTAATGGAGTAACACAGAGTGTTAAATTTGATGATGCATCTTACAACAACTATAAGATCAATCAGATTTTCTTTAACTACACAATGATATTCTAATTTTAATAAAAATTAAGAACATGAATATATTCAAACATAGTTTGTTTGCTGTAGCCCTTTTAATCGGTATAACTTCTTGTAAAAGAAGTTATACCGATTCTAAAGTGGTTGGCCCGACAAACATAGCTGCAAGTGAAAATTTCTCTTGCGGGGCGTTAACTACTTCATTTGGTACATCGGCTGATTTTACACTCCCGATTCCGAAATTCTTCATTGCAACGTTTCCTGAAACAGTTACCTGGAAAATTGAATTGGAAGGAGTAACTTCTAAAGCTACTAAAACGATTGCAGGTACATCATCTGCGCTAAATGTTTCAAATGCTACATGGACAGGTAATCACGATGGACTGTACTTTTTTGAAACAGGAGAAACCGTTGTTGCTAATTTAATTATCAGCGGCAAGCAAGGTGTATGTACTTCAACGACATTTACTATTGCTGCAGAAAAAGATTATACAGTTGCTACACCAACATTTATGCTGGTAAATGCGGGTTCTAATTTTGAAACTGCAATAGGATATCCAGACCAATTCAGCATTTTTCCTAGTGGCGGCACGGATGCTCCTGCTTATAAAGTTCAAAATGATTCTATACGTGCCCCGGAGGGCGTGCAGTATATGCGTCTGGAAGGTGTGTCTAAAGAAGCAAACGGGTTCTTTGTTGGGGGATTACAATCCAGAAGAAACGGTGGTGCTACTGTTTATTTCTTACCACCTGCATGGACAGATCCTAATCAACTTTATCTGAATATTTATGTAAGAGGTATTGAGAACCTGCCTAAAGATAACCTTCCTTATGCAACCTTAAACTTTGAATGTCAGGAAGACGATAGAATGGATGGAAGTACAATCGATAATTGTACATATTATGCTAATAAGCCCTCTAATACAAACACGGATAATTTCTGTCCTTCATCTGAAGATTCATGGGTATTTAAAATTCCTGTTAACCATATTGGCTGGAAATTATTCTCCTGTAAATACAGTGATCTGTTACCATCAGAAGATTTTGCAAACGGTGGTTTTGGAAACAGAAAATTAGAACCGCAAAAAATTGCACGGGTTCAATTCGGTTTAGTTTCAAGCCCTCCGTTTAACAGAGTATCCGTAGATATCGATTTTGCATGCTTTACTTACGGAGCTCCATTAGATCCGCATAAATAATTTAAACACTTTAAGAAATGAAATTCTTAGCATCGATACTTATACTGTTAGCGGTTACTGCCAGACAATGTGCATCCTTTGAAGCACAGGTACTGGATGATAACAGCCAGATTGCGGTGGTAGAAGATCCGGATATCGGAACTCCTGCCTGTCAATTTCAAAAAGGCACACTTGACGAATTCAACGGCGAAATTTATAGCTGGTGGGTTAGTAATGACCAAACAAAATTATCTAAAATTGGAGATACTCTAAAGGTTGTTGGTAACGCAATCGGTTCTAAATGGGACTGTTTTGGTACGGAAACGGCTTTGTTAAACATGTCTGAATGTTCTGTAATTAAAATCCGTTGCAGAGCTGAAGGTGAAAAACCACCAACAGTTATCATTCACATGAAAGATATCAACCAGATGGATGCCAATGCTGATTCTCCGAAACAGCGTATTCATTTAGGTAAAGAATACAAAGATTACTATTTTGATTTTACGGGAAAATGGAGACAATCCTGGCCGGATAATCAGAAGGTAGATGAGAAAATGATCCATGACTTCCTGATCTTCATTAATGGTGGTATGGCAGACTGGACAGGAACATTATACATTGATTATATTAAAATTGTTTCTCCGGATGAATTACCAAAGGTAGTTGCTTCAGAAGGTGGTGTCGTAGATGATTTTCAGGACGAATTGTATTCCTGGTGGGTTGCCAACGAAAAGTTAAACCTGGAGAAAAAAGGGGATGTAATGTCTATTGAATGTACAGGAGTGGGTCCGGGTTACGAAACGTTTGGTAGAGCAATCAATCAGATGGATTTCACAAAAGCTCAGATCGTTCGTGTAAAAGCAAGAGCTGAAGGCGGTACGCCAAATCTTCGTATGGATTACAAAGATAAAAACGGGCATACTACAAATGAATTTCCTTTAATCATGAAGATTGAAGAATCAGGTGAATTTAAAAACTACTACTATAACTATTCAGGGAAATATTCTCAGACATATCCGGACGTGCAAACGGTAGATCCGACAGGTATGAAAGATGTGATATTCTTTGTAAACCCAGGTGGAGAACCATTTACCGGAAAGATTTTCATTGATGAGATCGAGGTTATTAGCGATAAAAAATACCAAGAGCTTACTTCTGGTCAATAATTCATAAAACAAATACGATGTCTGGCAGGAGTTAGGCATCGTATTTGTTTAATATAACAATGCTATTAAATAATTGTATCATTTAAATAAGCCAGAACCTATGGTTTCAATGAGAAAAATAAAAACAGCAAGCTTAATAACACTATTTGTGTCGGTGGCAGCATTGGCTTTCGGTCAAAAAGCTACTGACAAAATACGTTTGAACCAGGTAGGATTTTATCCTTCAACGGAAAAAGTTGCTATCATTACTGATTCTACTGCAAAGGAATTTTTTGTATTAGATGCAAAAACAAAGGAAAAAGTATTCTCCGGCGTATTAAAGCCAATGGGTATCTGGGAATACTCGGAAGAGTTTTCAAACAAAGCAGATTTTACAAAATTCAATAAAACAGGTACATATATAGTATCTGTACCTGGGGTTGGTGATTCCTATCCATTCCAGATTTCTAACCAGGTAAACTTAACGGTTGGTAAAGCATCTTTAGGATTTCTTTACTATCAAAGAGCTTCTACAGCACTGCCTGCACAATATGCAGGCAAATGGGCAAGACCGGCAGGTCACCCGGACGATCAGGTAATTGTTCATGCTTCTGCAGCAACAGCCACAAGACCGGAAGGAACAAAAATCAACTCATCTAAAGGATGGTATGATGCCGGTGATTACAATAAATACATTGTAAACTCTGGTATCAGTACATATACATTGATGGCATTATATGAGCAGTATCCAAAATTCTTTGATACACTTAAATTAAATATCCCTGAAAATACCAATAACATTCCGGATCTTCTGGATGAAATACGCTGGAACCTTGACTGGATGGTTACCATGCAGGATGAAGATGGCGGTGTTTACCATAAATTGACAAACACAAACTTTGATGGTTCTGTAATGCCGGCAGATGCTACTAACGGCAGATATGTCATCATGAAAACAACAGCCGCTTCTCTGGATTTTGCAGCAGTTATGGCTGTAGCATACAGAGTATACAAAAAGACAGATAAGGCATTTTCTGATAAATGTTTAAAAGCAAGTATTGCTGCATACGATTGGTCTAAAAAGAACAAAAGTGTTATTTATAACCAAGGCGTAATGAATCAGAAATACAATCCTGATATTAATACAGGTGCATATGATGATGGAAACGTTACAGATGAATTCCAGTGGGCTGCAATCGAATTATTTATTGCAACAAATCAGACGAAATATGCTGAAGATGCTAATATCGAATTTACACTGCGTACAGAATTTGAATTGCCAAACTGGGCTAAAGTAAATACATTAGGTCTTTATAGCTTAATTCAGAACAGAGACAATCTTCCGGAAGAATTTGCGCCGACATTAGAATTGGTTAAAACTAAAGTTCTGGATTTAGCAAGTAAACTTCAGAAGTACCAGGTTAACAAGTCTGCATTTAATGTTGCTATGGGTTTGAGTAATGGTAATTTTAACTGGGGAAGTAACTCAACTGCAGCTAACCAGGGTATGTTGTTGATGAATGCATATAAATTAAGCAATGAAGGTTCTTACCTGACTGCAGCAATTTCAAACTTAGATTATTTATTGGGCCGTAATGGTACAGGTTATTGCTATGTTTCCGGATACGGAAGCAAGCAGGTTATGAATCCGCACCACAGACCAAGTGAAGCAGATGGAATTGTTGAGCCGGTACCAGGTATGTTGGCAGGCGGACCAAATCCAGGTCAGGAAGATGCCGGAACATGTACAGGTAAGTATACAACTAAAGTTCCTGCAAAATCATACATTGATGAGCAGTGTAGTTATGCAACCAACGAAGTTGCTATTAACTGGAACTCACCATTTACATTCCTGTGCTTGTCCATTGAGGCAACAAAAGGCAGAAAGTAAGATATCACACACGATAACATATGTAATAAAAAAAGGGCGAAAGCCCTTTTTTTATTACATATGTAAAACCCGGCTTCTTTTAAAACGTAAAAGTGAAAGACAAGATATGCTATATATCCTTTCTTTTATGAACCAGCTAAAACACCTATTATACGTTGTAACAGTATTTTTACTCTCTATTTCAGGAGCAAACGCACAATTGTTTCTGGAAGATTTGAGTTTGTACCCGGATCAGTTTGTTACTAAGAAAATTCACGACAATCCGGATATCAATCAATATTACCCTTTTATTGATGGTCGTGGGAATTATCCCAATCTGAGTAATCAAAAAGAGTTTCCTAAAAAGGTAGCGTTGATTTCCTTTTATATATGGAATAATGAAATTGTAGTTACCAATAAATCTGCCAATGAGTTCTGGCGAGGTTCAAACTGGACTGCTTCAATGGATGGGAATAAACTTTCTTCTGCATTAATCAGTTACTCTCTTGAATCTATAACCAAACGCTTCGATTCATTAGGCACGAAATTAATCTCGCCTGGTGATTTTACAGCAGCGCAGCGTGAAGCATATGATTCGTTACGGATAAACTATGTGAGCTCTTACAGAAGAAAAATATCAGATTCCGTTAACTACCAATCATGCTCCGCCATTTCATATAAATTCATCAAACTACCCAATCAAAAGTTGGATTATATATTTGCCAATTCATTGGCTGAGCTGGCCAGGGTTTTAGAGGTTGATGCTGTTCTGTTGGTTCAGAATGATGTTACTTTTGCCGGCACCCTTGGCCTGATTAATACAATCACCATGAACATGTATGGCTTCAATCCTGTTTCTGTTTCAAGCGATGCTGTTCAGGGTAAAAAAAGATCTGCAAAGCTGAATGAGTTTTTGCTTTATTCATCCATTGAACTGGATCTGGAAGCGATCATTAGTCAGTACGATGAAAGCGGTGAATTAAAATATGAAAATTATATCGGCTATGATCGTTTATTGAACCTGATGATTGATCAGTTGTATGTAAGTTATCTTGAGCGAACTAAAATTACGCCGAAGAAAAGCTAATCTAAGCGGAAGCGCAGTTCAAACCTGCAATGTAGCCGGTTGTCCAGGCTGCCTGAAAGTTAAAACCACCTGTTATTCCATCAATATCTAAGGCTTCTCCTGCAACGTATACTCCCGGGCAATGCAATGCCTCAAGGGTTTGGTTATTTATACTATCCAGTGATATGCCGCCACATGTAACAAACTCTTCTTTGAAGGTTGTTTTACCGGAAGCGGTTAACGGATATTTTTTTATAAAGGAAAACAAAAGCTTCAGTTTTTTATTACCCAGTTCGGCCCAGTTTTCAAACGGCCGTACTTCTGCCTGATCACAGAAAACCTCCCATAAGCGTTTTGGTAATCCCAAAGGAATCACATTGCGAACGAGTTTTTTGGCATGCTGTTCTCTAACTATCTTCAGATCATTTTCCGATACATTGGGTGTATCTCCCAGCCAGTTTATCTGGATATCAAAATTGTATTTTTTGATTGCAAGGTCGCGTGCTGCAAAGGCTGAAAGCTTTAATACTGCCGGACCGCTTACTCCCCAATGCGTAATCAGCAACGGGCCTTTATAAGAATAAGATGTTTGTTTAATACTTACTTCTGCCAGTTGCGAAACGCCCATTAATGCTTTAATAGGAGAGGCAGGTATATTAAATGTAAATAAGGAAGGCACAGGCTCAGCAATGGTTAATCCCAATTCTTTTAACCAATTATAGTGATGTATCTGCGGGTATCCGCCGCTGGCAATAATAATTTTATCTGCTGTAAGTGCTGCCTGCTCGGCAGAAGTTATACTAAAACCTGAAGGTGTTTGTTTTATGGATTGAACCTGAAACTTTGTTATAATCTTAATCTGGTATTTTGCAGCTTCGGAAAGCAAGCAATCAATAATGGTTTGAGAACTGTCTGAAACAGGGAAAATTCTGCCGTCCGGTTCGGTTTTTAATTTAACAGATCTTTTATTAAACCAGGCAATGGTATCTTTGTTGCTGAAGGTTTTAAAAGCTGTGCGCAGTAATTCACTTCCTCTTGGATAGTGTTTTACAAACTCTTCAAGCGTATCACACGCATTTGTTACGTTGCATCTGCCACCACCGGAAACACGCACTTTTGAAAGCAGCTTATCTGTTTTTTCTACAATCGTTACCTTGGCTGATTTATTCGTAGCTGCGCATGTAATTGCGCTGAAAAAACCGGCTGCCCCACCACCAACAATTACAATATTCATACTACTATCTTCTCTTTCTGCGTTGAGAAGTATTTACACCTAATACGCCAAAGATCCCGCGGACAATTTCGTGTACCAATGTTCTTCCAACCTGTTTTGCAATCGGGCTGTTAATCGCTTCTTCGAACGTGCTTTTTTCAGGTCGGGAACTTTTACGGGAACTGGATTTTTTTTCTTCCGGCTCTTCCGTTTCTTCTTCTTTTACAGAATATTTTTCATTCAGTATTTCGTAAGCGCTTTTACGATCAACCGCTTCGTTGTATTTTTTACTTAAAGCAGAACGTTGAATGATCGCATCTATTTCATTATCATTCAAAATGTCCATGCGTGATCTTGGTGCACAAAGCAGGGTGTGTGCAAGGGGAGAAGGCGTTCCTTTTTCGGTAAGTACTGTAATTGCTGCTTCTCCGATACCCATAGAAGTAAGCAGACTTTCAGTGTCGTAATAATCTGATAACGGATAATTGGCAGCTGTTAATTTAATCTGCTTGCGATCTGCAGCGGTGAAGGCACGTAATGCATGCTGAACCTTTAAACCAAGCTGACCTAAGATGGATGCAGGAATATCCATTGGGTTTTGTGTACAGAAAAATATACCTACACCTTTAGATCGTATTAACTTGATAATCGTCTCTATCTGATTGAGTAATGCGTCGGAAGCTTCATTAAAGATTAAATGTGCTTCGTCAATAAACAGTACTAATTTAGGCTTTTCCTGATCACCAACTTCCGGAAATGTGCTGTATATCTCCGACAATAAACTTAGCATAAATGTTGAGAACAATTTAGGCCTGTCCTGAATATCGGTCACTTTCATAATCGATATATAACCCTTTCCTGAAGCATCTTTGCGTAACAGATCATCTACTTCAAAAGAGTATTCCCCAAAAAATAAATCTGCTCCTTGTTGCTCTAACTCAATTACTTTTCGCAAGATGGTTGAAGTAGAAGTAGAAGATATTTTTCCATATTCTTTTTCAATCCGGGCTTTACCTTCATTGGTAATATACTGAATCAAACGTTTGAAATCTGCCAGGTCCAGAAGCGGTAAACGTTCATCGTCGCAGAATTTAAAGATGAGGGAAACAATACCGCTTTGTGTATCATTCAGTCCTAATATTTTTGAAAATAATACCGGTCCGAATTCAGAAACAGTTGCACGTAAACGAACCCCTTTCTCTTTTGATAAACTGAAAATCTCGATCGGAAATCCCTGAGGTTCGAATGGGAGACCTATTTTAGATTGTCTTTCTTCTATTTTAGCATTTGTTGTTCCGCTTGCAGCAATACCGCTCAAATCACCTTTAATATCCATCATTAAGGTTGGAATACCCTTTAATGAAAGAGATTCAGCAATTGTCTGTAGTGTTTTTGTTTTACCTGTACCGGTAGCACCGGCAATCATTCCATGCCTGTTCAGTGTTTTTAAAGGCAATTTGATATGTGCATCCGGTAAACATTCGCCTTCATATAGTGCACTGCCCAGAACTATATAATCTCCGTTAGTATTATATTTAGCGTTTATTTCTTCTGAAAAAAGTATTTTTTTGTCTGCCACTGTTTGATGTAGTTAGATATTATTGTAAAAATACTAATTTATTTATATTCAGTCATGCCTGTATAAAAAATAAGATTTAATTGTATTATTTCGATTTGTTGTTTAATTATTTGTTTGAATATTAATAGAATAACTTAATTTGAATTAAAAAATATTAGATTATTGATAGATATGTAAATCTTTTTGTTTTACTTTGTGGTATAAACAAGAAATAAGAAAAGTTTTATTTATGGAAATCTTTGTAAGTAAAAAAACAAAAGGAATTAAAAGTCAGATTGCTAACCTGGTAGCCATAGCAAACCTGGATGGTAATTTTTCAGTAGCCGAAAAAAAATTAATTTTCGAATTGGGTGAGAAAAATGGTTTAAGTAACGACCGTGTAAAAGAAATTATACGCAGTGAAGAGCCAATCAAATTCAAAGCTCCCGAAAATGATTCTTTACGTTTTGACCGCGTATATGAATGTGTTCAAATGGTTTTAACAGAAGATGATAACGAAGATCAAAAAATTGATTTTTGTACTGAACTTGCTATTAAACTAGGAATCCGTATGGCTGTTGCTGGTGTATTAGTTAAAAAAATCGTTGACGGTATTAAAACAAACAAGTCTCACGAAACCCTGAAAAAAG
Source organism: Cytophaga hutchinsonii ATCC 33406 (assembly GCF_000014145.1). Taxonomy (NCBI): domain Bacteria; kingdom Pseudomonadati; phylum Bacteroidota; class Cytophagia; order Cytophagales; family Cytophagaceae; genus Cytophaga; species Cytophaga hutchinsonii. The sequence continues at coordinate 1,499,965 of NC_008255.1, forward strand.
AATCCGCTGACTTCTTATCATTTTAATTCAGTTGATTAAATAATAGTAAATAAAAAAGGAGGTATTAACCTCCTTTTTTATTTACTATACAGTTGTATCTAATTATTTCAATTGAGAAAACATGCTGGTAAGGGTACTTGTAAGACCTGATAGTTTTGTTGACTGCGCACCTGTAAGTATACCGCTGCTAAGTTTTTTGATTAATGCATTTACAATATTCGTTTTTGCTGCAGCTACTTCTGTTGCAGATTTCGTAGCGTCTGCATTCAGTTTTGTAACTTCCGCACCTGCCTGATCTACCGCTGTTTTTACCGTTGGTTTCTGTGTTGCAGACAAACCTAAGTTTGTATTCAGGTAATTGAAAATATCTGTAGTTGTCATTTGCGGAGAGGCAATTTTCAATTGAATTCCGGTAACTATAGAAGGCGAACTGTTTACTTGAGCAGAAACACTAATGAATGCAACGGATAGCAATGTATAAACAATCTTTTTCATATCGGGTAATTTTATAAGGTTAGCAATAATTGTGGGTTTGTATATTTTGATTAAATTAAACCAATTGTTACTAGTTTTTAACCATTTCATGTAAAAATCTTTTATCTATGAAAAAAATGTACCTTATTTTCGTTTTTATGCTGTCAGCCTTATTTTGTCAGGCAGCAGCCGTTGCTGTTACGATCAGCGGATTTGCTTTTAGTCCAGCACAAACAACTGTTCAGGTTGGGGATGTTATTACCTGGACGAACATGGATAATACATTGCATTCCATTGTCTCTACAGCTGTTCCAGCCGGAGCTGCACCATTTACTTCCGGTACGTTCGGGAAAAATGAAACCTTTACCTACACCGTTACAGAAGCCGGAGATTATACATATCAGTGCGGTGTACATACCAGCATGTTAGGTGCTTTTACAGCAACCATAACAACTCCGGTGGTTAAACCTACATTGATCTTAGAAGCGTTATATCCAAATCCTGCAAGTGCGTCTATTCACATAGAGTCTCCGAAGAGCATTAAATCAATCGACATATATTCTGAGACAGGTGTGCTTGTAAAGACTCTTGCCTTTACATCTGCAAGCGTTGATGTGCCGATCGGTGAATTAAACAAAGGCGCATACCTGCTTCGCATCACCAGTGAAGACGGTATGTTTGATACCCGCAGAATCATAAAACTGTAACAGCACGTACAAATAAAAAGGGAGCCTTGAGCTCCCTTTTTATTTTATTACATGACAACATTCACGATTTTATTTGGAATAACAATGATTTTTTTAGGCGCTTTACCCTCCAGCCATTTTTGAACAACTTCATTCGCTAACACTTGCTGCTCCACTTCAGCAGCCGGCATATCAACCGGCAGATTTAATTTTGCCCGCATTTTACCGTTAATCGAAATGGGATATTCGTGGTTGCTTTCTACCAGGAATTTTTCATCCCAGGCAGGGTAGGTTGCTGTTGAAACAGATGTTGTATGACCCAGTAGCGACCATAACTCTTCTGCGATATGCGGCGCCAACGGTGATAATGCAATCGTCAATGGTTCAAGAATAGTTCGCTTGTTACATTTAAGAGAACCCAATTCATTTACACAGATCATAAACGTACTCACCGGTGTATTGAAAGAGAAACGTTCAATATCTTCCTCAACACGTTTCAGTGTTTTATGTAATACTTTTAATTCTTCAGCAGTTGGCTGAGCATCACTTACGGCAAAGTTACCTGCCGTATCGTGGAACAACCGCCAGAAACGGTTTAAGAATTTGTATACACCTTCAATGCCATTTGTATTCCAGGGTTTTGATTGCTCCAGCGGACCCAGAAACATTTCATACATACGCAGTGTATCCGCACCGTATTTGTTTACAATATCATCCGGGTTAACCACGTTGAATTTAGACTTCGACATTTTTTCAACTTCAGAACCGCATACATACGTATTGTTCTCTAAGATAAATTCTGCAGAAGCAAAATCAGGACGCCACTTCTTAAATGCTTCCGTATCTAATACATCATTATGTACAATGCTTACATCAACGTGAATAGGTGTGGTGTCGTATTCTTTTTTCAAACCGGCAGAAACAAATTTGTTTGTACCATTGATTCTATACGCAAATTTTGAAACACCCTGAATCATTCCCTGGTTGATAAGCTTTGCAAACGGTTCGTCGTTTGGCGTGATACCCATATCAAACAGGAATTTGTTCCAGAAACGGGAATACAATAAGTGACCGGTTGCATGTTCTGCACCGCCCATATACAGATCAACCTGCCCCCAGTAGTTTATCTTATCTGCAGCAGCCACTGCTGTTTTATTCTGCGGGTCCATGTAACGCATGAAGTACCAGCTGGAACCGGCCCAGCCCGGCATGGTACTTAATTCATAGCCTTTATCGGCAAATGCTTTGTTACGTGCCAGCGGCGGTTCGCCTGTTTCTGTAGGCTTATACTCGTCAATAGCAGGTAAGGCTAATGGAAGCTCGGATTCATTCAGTACATACGGAATATCATTTTTATAGGAAACCGGAATAGGTTCGCCCCAGTAACGCTGACGGCCAAAGATTGAATCACGCATTTTGAAATTGATTTTCGCAAAACCGATCTTCTTTTCTTCAATGAATTTAATTGCTTCAGGAATTGCCTGCTTCACCGTTAAACCATTTAAGAACCCGGAGTTGATCATGGTTCCGGCTTTCGGGTCAAAGTCTTCTTTGGTAATATCCGTATGCGCACCTTCCTGCACCGAGATAATCGGGAGTTTATAGAAGCTTGCAAATTTATAATCACGTTCATCGGAAGAAGGCACAGCCATTACAACTCCTGTACCATAACCCGCTAATACATAATCCGCGATCCACACCGGAATTTTTTCATTGTTGAATGGATTGGTTACATACGAACCCGTGAAACAGCCTGAAACTGTTTTAACATCGCTCATGCGGTCGCGCTCCGAACGGTTCTTCGCTTTCGTTACATATTCTTCCACTGCTGCTTTTTGCTCGGGGGAAGTTAATGCGCCGATCCATTCATGTTCCGGAGCAATGGATACATACGTAACACCAAAGGTTGTATCGATACGTGTTGTAAAGACGGTTAACTCCATGTCTTTATCAACCACTTTAAACGTAAGCATTGCACCCAACGATTTGCCGATCCAGTAGCGCTGCATTTCTTTCATCGCTTCCGGCCAGTCAATCGTATCAAGTCCTTTCAGCAAACGGTCTGCATAGGCAGTAATACGCATGCTCCATTGCTTCATCTTTTTACGCTCAACGGGAAAACCGCCACGTTCAGATAAACCATCTTTTACTTCTTCGTTCGCAAGTACCGTACCCAGGCCCGGGCACCAGTTTACCATTGTTTCAGATAAATAGGTTAAGCGGTATTTTAATAAGGTATCGCTTTGTTGTTTTTCAGAATAGCTTTTCCAGTCTGCGGCTGTAAATGTAACAGCATCTTCATCACAAGCTGCATTGATTCCTGCATTTCCGGCAGTTTCAAACTGTTTGACCAGGTTTGTGATCGGTTCTGCTTTATCAGATGCTTTATTATACCAATGATTGAATAGCTGGATAAAAATCCACTGTGTCCATTTGTAGTATGCCGGATCGCTGGTACGGATTTCTCTGTCCCAGTCAAACGAGAAACCGATTTTATTTAATTGCTCAATGTATCGGGCAATATTCTGTTCTGTTGTAATAGCCGGGTGCTGACCTGTCTGAACGGCATATTGTTCTGCCGGCAAACCAAACGAGTCAAAGCCCATCGGGTGAAGTACGTTATATCCTTTAATGCGCTTATAACGCGCCATGATATCCGAAGCAATGTAGCCAAGCGGGTGGCCGACATGTAATCCGCTGCCGGATGGGTAAGGGAACATGTCTAAAACAAAATATTTAGGTTTAGAAGAATTTTCCAGCGCTTTGAACGTTTTTTCTGCGTTCCACTTACTTTGCCACTTGTTTTCTACTTCTCCAAAATGATAATCAGCCATACGAAATAATGTGTTAAGAATTCAAAATTACGCTTTTTTATCGTTATTTCGACTTCAATTTCCTGTACTTAGTCGACCAATTGTGTTAATTCGTCTAAATAAATGCATTTCTATAAACTAAATCGGTAGTTTAGGCGTTAATAAGTACAAGTAAACCTAGTAATCATTAAATTTAAACACATATGAAAAAAATCGTTTTCGGTATTGTATTCGTAGCATTAGCTGCTGGTACGCTTTCTGCAGCAGTAAATGACGGCGGAAAAGGTAAAAAGAAAAAATCTTGCTGCCAATCAGGTTCAAGCTGTGGTTCTCAGGACAAAACTACTACAGCACCAGCGAAGTAATTTATTGTTAATAACTTCTTATAAAGGCCTGTGGGGAAACCCGCAGGCCTTTTGTAATTTTATAGAACAGAGCAGGCGATTCAAATAGATCTGCTCATATAAATCCTGGCTGAAATACTTCTTTCCAATGAAACAATATCACGACCTTATGCAGCACATCCTGGATCAGGGTGTAAAAAAAGAAGACCGCACCGGTACCGGCACCGTCAGTGTATTTGGATACCAGATGCGCTTTAATCTGCAGGAAGGTTTTCCTTTATTAACGACAAAGAAGCTGCACATGCGTTCCATTACGCATGAGTTGCTGTGGTTTTTACAGGGCGATACAAATATCAAATATCTAAAGGATAACAATGTTTCTATCTGGGATGAATGGGCGGATGAGAACGGCAACTTAGGGCCGGTTTACGGTTATCAGTGGCGTTCGTGGCCTACGCCAGACGGGAAGCATATTGATCAGATCACTAACGTGGTGAATATGATAAAAAATAATCCGGATTCAAGAAGGCTGATTGTTAGCGCATGGAACGTAGGGGAGATTGAAAAAATGAAGCTGCCGCCATGCCACGCGTTCTTTCAGTTTTATGTAGCCGACGGAAAATTGTCGTGCCAGCTCTATCAGCGCAGTGCAGATGTATTCTTAGGTGTACCGTTTAATATTGCTTCCTATGCTTTGTTAACGATGATGGTTGCACAGGTATGCGGTTTACAGGCGGGCGATTTTGTACATACATTAGGAGATGCGCATTTATATTCCAATCACCTTGAACAGGCAAAGCTGCAATTGAGCCGTGACTTCAGACCATTGCCTGCGATGAAGATTAATCCGGATGTGAAGTCAATCTTTGATTTTAAGTTTGAAGATTTCACCTTGGAAGGATACGATCCGCATCCGCATATTAAGGCTGCAGTAGCGGTGTAGTGATAATGTTTGCTGCGGTATGAGGCTGGTATCAGTGCTAACTTAATTGGATGCACAACGCTTGGATAAAGAACTACTGTTTTCTGAAAAAAAAACATTCTTCTCATTTCATTCACAAAGCCGGGTTAGGCGGAGTGTGTTACACTACTTAAACATTCACTCCAAAAAGATAGCCTGCTAATGCGGATAGTCCCATTGCGATAGTTCCCCAGATTGTAATTCTCAATATTGCTTTACTAATACTTGCTCCCCCTGTTTTGGCTGAGGTGATCCCCAAAATAACAAGAAAAACAATTGAAAAGCCATAAAGCCAGTATTCCATTCCTTTCACTGGTGCAACCAATATTACCAACAGAGGCAATATACCACCTACTGTAAATGATATACCTGAAGCAAATGCTGCCTGAATTGGTTTTGCCTGGCTGATTTCATTTATACCCAATTCATCACGGATATGAGTTCCCAACGCATCTTTTTCGGTCAGTTCTATTGCAACTTGTCTTGCTGTTTCCTTTTTTAGCCCTCTTCTTTCATAGATTTGAGCCAACATATTAAGTTCGTCTTCGGGCATTTCATGCAATTCCTTTCGCTCTCTTTCAATGTCTGCTTTTTCAGTATCCGTTTGTGAACTTACTGAAACATATTCTCCTGCAGCCATTGATAATGCTCCTGCTACCAGGCCCGCTACAGTTGCTAAAATAATAGGCTCTCTAGCAGAACTTGCAGCCGCAACTCCAATTGCAAGACTGGAAATAGATATTATCCCGTCATTAGCCCCAAGAACAGTAGCTCTTAACCAGTTGCTTCTATGTATATAATGGCTGTCTAAATAGTTGTCGATTGTTACCATTGGTCTGTTGTTATTGTCTGGTGTTGTTTTAAAAGTACACCTAAGGTTTGTGTCTGCATTTGTTTTAGCTATGCGGGTTCAAAACGTTCGTTCATACACTAAATCCGCACTCATGTTAAATATAATCATTTTGTGCAGACTGAAAAGCAGCGCAGTTGAGATTATCAAAGAAGACAGCAATACATATTCAAATATAAGCTGTTGTTACGCACATTGCAGAGCTCTTAAAAGCATCTTACAGATCTTTGTGATAGGATAGACCTTCTACATCTAAAATCATGTGATATAATTCAACCTCGCACTATTCTGACAAGAATTTCCAGTTCTATTAGAGTATTTATTTCCCTTTCGCCAGTTTATAAGTAAACGCTGTTTTTTTATTTGTCAAATCCCATTGTGAGATTTCATTTATTATGTCGTCTTTATACTTTTTACCAATATCCCGAAGTGCATTGCCCACTGATTTACGCAGATATTCACTGTCATCGGACTTATGCGCGCTAATTAAATGTATTGCAACTGTCGGATTATCCCGAAAATAAGGTCGGCTTGTCCATATGCGAAGTCCTTCAACAACCGCTCTTTTTACATTTGGATTTTTATCTTCTAACCACTTGTTAATAGTTGGCAGGCTCTTTTCATATCCAATTGTCATACAATAATAGTCAAACGCTTTGGCTAACATTTCCTGAACTCTCCAATCCTTATCGTCTGCAACTTTTGTTTTAAGAAGTTTAAGCGCTTTTTGGTTATTTGTTGAAAGATGTCCTAAGATATATGTTGCTAACATTCTGACTTGATAACTATCGTCATCTAAAAAACTTGTTGCAAGGTCCAAATGTTTTTGTTTTTCGTCAGCTAAAATAGTGTTGCCGGCTTCAAAAATATGTTTAAAGCCGTGTTCTATTCTCTTTATGTGATCAAGGAGTTTTTTCATTGTGGTGGTGTCTTGTTATACTTGCCGGTAACGTTTAACATGGAATTTGTAGCGGCATTTAAGATAAGAAGTTTAAAGGAAGAGGGTAGACAATTCCTGCGGAAATTCATATTCTGTTTTGCCATCTGAATTCCGCTGCAATTTGCTGGAGTAGGGAAGAGCTCAACTTTTCCTGAAAAACGAATGCTATAAATTGTATGTATTGTTATGTACATTTCTTAAGCAAAAGATCTGAATCTAATTGAATACAATAATAATGCTGAAAGAAACAAAACAACAATCAATGTAATTACACCTATCGAACCTAATATTCTGCCAACTCTAGATTCATTAAAAGATATTCTATAATTTCTACCGAATTTAATATATACTAAATAAAATAATACACTGAAAAATCCACATATAAAAATACCTATTGATATTGCCAACACATCATTATTTTTCAAATCGACTAACTTTTCACCAATTAAAAGCTCAGTTGTATTTAAAATAATACTTATTGAAGATAAAGAAATAAGAGTTAAGATATAAATGGGGTAAAAATCAGGATTGGCATCTCCTTGATAATATTTGCTGACTTTGTAAAAGATGTAATCCAATAATTTCATCTGCTTAATTATAAATCTATGTTAATGATTAGAATTGCGCACAACGTTTGTGGTTGCATTTATTGGTAGCGCTTATTTCTTTTGTGCTAAAAGTTTCCGTGCACAATCTGATGCACAAATTAGTCCGGTAGCCATCATTATTACGTCTTTTATTACCAATCTGCCTGCGCCTGATAAATATGGAAATCCATATTGTGGTGTTGGAAAATCTCCGCCAAGATTTGGAACATATACTTCTGGTGTTGTAATCAAAAAAGTTAATGTAACTAATGACATACCAAAGGTTAGTACTCCGCCTAATAATCCAATTTTATTATGCCAGATTCCAATAAAAGTTAATAAGCCTATAATTATTATAACAGTTCCTAATCCATATGCAAAAATATATGTTCCATTTTCTTTATGCCAATCTATATTTTTTTGAACTGTTTTTCCTTCTGGATTTTTATAATCATTGTATTCAGGAGTTTTTTTATTATAAAGAAAAGACATTAATGGACTATTGGCAACAAATGGGACAATCCCATCTGCTTCATACTGATAGGCTTTTAGTCCGCCAATCCAAACCATAACTACAAGAATCGATATTCTCGCCAAATTAATAAAATACGATTGGCTATTCGCTAAAAATTCAATTAATTTATTCATAGTATTTTCTTTAGTTTTCTGCTTTAGGTTAGCATTATCCATACGTTTAGTATTATTTGTTGATGCAGGCGTTAGTGCTTATATCTTTCCGCCGGCAGAAACAAAAGGATGCTTTAATATACAAATTATTCATGCGGGTTAGATGCACTGAAGTTTTCTAGCAAACGGACTTGCACTAATTACTAGCTATTGTTAGGCGTTTTCGGCTTGATAGTAATTAAACTAAAGAATATTCCGCAAATGCTTACTCAATTTTCTTTCTTAAATAGAAGACGTAGCAAATCCAATCCCCAACGGTAGGATTTCCTGTACTAAATACTTCCCATCCTTCATTTGTCATTTTATTTACTAGTTCAATAACTACATTAACATCTAAAGAAGGGTGTTTTATATCTTCTTTTGGAACTACAATTTTTTGAAATTCTTTTCCATTTATAGATATTCCAATCTCGTGTCCGTAAGTTCTATATGATATTACAGCAAACTGATATTTATCCTGTGCCTGTAAACTTATCAGTAATCCGAAAATGAAAAAAACGGTTAATAATGCATTCTTAATTAGTGGAGTCATACTATATTAATTTTAGTGAATGATATTTATAAAAAGTAATTTATTTAATAGTTAAAATTTAGTAATGAATAGAGATTACGCCTACCGTTTAGTATATGAAAAGTAGGCGATTTCGAAGCACAAAATTTCGGTTAAGTTCAAAATTTAATACAAGCACCCAGCCCTGATTTTATTAATGTTTCGCCTATTTTTTATATACATTGTTATCTACTTTTTATAATTTTAATTTCTTTTCCGTCCAGATATTCGCTTTTTTGCGGTTCTTTGTATCTACCTTTAGTTTTCTCGTCAATGGGATACAATTTAAATACTGAATTACAGCCTTCACAATAGTTTATATTGTATGGTGATTCATCATTTAATATTCTTGTTAATTTTCTAACCTGCTCTCCTAATTCAGAAGTAGTTTTCACCCCAATTCCAATTAAATCCAGTTCATCATACGGGTCTCGATAATTATCTAGCAGAATATAACTTTCTTCATCTGAGGAATAATAGATTTCGATTTTTTGCAATTCCATTTTTCCAAGTGCTATTTGAATACATTTGTTGTACCAATCAGTTATATCAATATCAATATTCAAACATTCTCTAATGACTTTAAAATTTGGGTTTTCAATAAACTCATCCTTGTTCTCATCTGGATATACTACCAATGTATTGTTCGGTAAGAATAGTTTGATTTCAATATCCCACTGTATTTGTTTCATTTTGAGTAATTGTAGATAAGGTTCTGCTACATGCAGAGCCGGGTTGCTAAGAGATGACCAAGCCTTACAGGAGTAGCCGAAACTTTGTTTCGGCTCATAAATTAGTTATCGGATGAGCCGAAACAAAGTTTTGGCGGGTTAATTTACAGTACTACACTATCCATACAACGAACCTGGCATTGCGTGTAGCTATTGTTAGCGGTTCGTTATTTTATTGTGTTTAGATTTTATCTAAATGTAAATCACAATTTATTTCAACCTCATCAATTATTGCTCCGTGCTTTTTATAAAACTCTATTGCTTTACTATTCCAATTTGAAACTTGCCACTTTACTTTTTTACAGTTTTATATTCAATTGAAGAACTAACGTTAAACTTTGCAGTTTCGTCCCACTATTGCAAAACCCTTTTTAGCGGTTCGGGCTTTTTGTTCTGCGTTAATATTTTGCCTATTTGTCCGCACGTTTGTAATGAAGTTGAGTAAGCCCTTTTTCAAACTGTTTTGTTGAAATAAGTTCTAATATTTGTTCTGGTCTTCCGTCTTTGAATAGTTTTGTCCCGTTGCCAACTAATATTGGAATAACGGAAATAATAAATTCGTCAATAAGGTCATCTTTTAAAAGTTCGCTTACGATTTCTGCTCCACCGTCACAAAATATATTTTTTCCGTTTTCTGATTTGAGTTTGTTAACAAGTGATTTAAGATCGTCTGTATAAAACTTTATTGACCCAATACTTGGTCTTGGTGTCCGAGTAATGATATAAGCATCTTTGTCTGCGTGTGGAAAGTCAAAGCCCATAGAAATTACTTTGTCGTAAGTTTTGCGCCCAACAATAACAGCATCTACAGTTTTTACGAAGTCCGCATAGCCATAGTCTTGTCCTTCTTGTTCTACAATTGAAAGAAAACCAAGGTCGTCATTTGGCTTAGCAATATAGCCGTCTAAACTTGTTGCGATGTAAAGGATTACTTTTCTCATAAATATTTAGTTTTTCGGCAAAGTTCGTTACTTGAATAAACCGAAAATTGTATAAAATTTACCTTTTCATAATACTATTACGAAATTCTTTGGGTGTTAATCCAGTATGTTCTTTAAAAACCCTGATAAAGTGGGCTTGGTCATAGAAGCCTTGGTTATATGCTAATTCAGTAAGTTTAATTGTCGGGTTATTTTGTAGTAATGTGATTGTTTCACAAATACATTTTAGAGTATAGAACTTATGAGGACTTAATCCAATCATTTTATTGAATGATTCTATGATAGTTTTTTTTGAACGGTTCAATTTTTCTGATAGAGTAAATACGTTTTCTTGCTCAATTTCATTGACAATTTTTTGCATTACTTTGGTCATTTTACTTCTTTTGATTGACTTTAATAGGTTAAATTCCATCAAGTCGAAAAACTGTGATTCCGAAAATTCACTATTGTCTAATTCATTGCTTAAATCGCATAACCACTTGCTATATATTGTTTTATTAGCTAATTCCTTCGCATTTATGCCAAATGCTGCATAAAGTCCCCAAGGCTTAAAAATTACTCCAGCAGTAATATGTCTGCCACTACATTTTATGGGTAGTGATTTTGATTGAAGACCGCTAATCCAACTCCGTTGGCTAGTTACCTGTCCGATTGAGTTTTTTAATTCAAAATCGTCTCCAAGATTAAAGAACATTTCTTGATTTGTTGTCGGGTTAGCATAGTCAGCATATTCAAAATTGTCACTTTTGTTGAAATAAAAGCAAACTACAAATTCTTCCAAAAGTGATTTAGGTCTATATTCTGTTGAAATCATCCCTCTATGTTATTGTCATTTGAGCCTGACCGCTAAGGATTAACATACTATTGTAGCGGTATTTAAAGATAAGAACTTTAAAGAAACAGAGTAGAAAAATTGCTGCGGAAATTCATGTTTGCCATAAGAATTACGGAGGGATTTGGCGGAGTATGAAAAGAGCACAACTATTTCCTTACAAACGAACCGATATAAATTGTATATGTTGTGTTATAGGTATCTTTTATTGTTTCAATTTTATGTATGATGTATCAATAATCACTTTAAGTTTCTTTAAGATTTCATCATCCGTTCTTCTACCATAATGAATTTTGGTTGTCTGTATTTGTTGAACTTTAAAATTCTTATCATTGATTTTTATTCAAGAGCAATCGAACATATTTTCAAGCGTGTCGCCTTTTGTATATAATTCAATATAGATTATCTCTACCACAGTCAATAACAGATGTTGAAAATCAAGTCTTGTGCTGCCAATGCTTGCATCAATGTTAGATAGAATTACAAATGTTCAGCCTATGTTCGGCAGCCCCTAGAACCCCAATGCAATGTTAGCTGTAGTTGTTTTAATTAATGCTTGTCAAAAAACTCTTCAATTAGTTCGGCAACATATTTCATTGTCCACTCGCCGTTCGGCAATGACTCAATTGCACCTAAATAAGTTCCGTGTCCGCCTGGCAAGATTGCCAATTCGCAATTTGGAAGTATCCGATACATCTCAACTGCGTGTTCTATACTGCCAACATCGTTATTGCCATTAATTATTAATGTTTTAGCTGTAATGGATTTCATTTGTTCGTCTGTCCAACCCTTGAAATCTTTCATCTTTTGAACGTCTTTTTTGAACATATTTAAAAGTCCCTTTTCGTCATCGTTGGCTTTTAAATAACCTTCTTGCAAAACCTTCGGCATCATTTCAAGTGTAGCAGAGTCAAACCCATCCCAAAACTCTGGAACAACAGCATCTCTTTTGTAAAATGCTGAAGCTAGTAAGATTTTGTCAACAATCTTTTTGTGTCGTAATGCAATTTCAATTGTTGTATGTCCGCCATTGCTAAAGCCTAAAAAGTCTGCTTTTGTTATTTGTAAATTTTCCAAAAGTTTAGCGACGTCATCTGCGTCTTGTTCAAATGTCAAGTCTGTTTCCCTGTCACCAGTGTGTCCGTGAGCTTGCAATTCCATTACAATAATTTGTCTGCTTTTTAAAAGTAATGGAAGTATATTGCCAAATGATGTTTTAATAGTTGAGCCACCGCCGTGAATTAAAACAAGTGGTTTACCTTCTCCGTGAATTTCGTAATACATCTTTAGTCCATTCACTTCGGAATACCCGCTTTTGAAATTTGTATTTTCTGTCATAGCTATTTTGTCAAAGTTTGTAGGGTGTCATTTTAGAATTACCGCTAACCGTGTTACTGCTAATTGGTACAAATGTTAATGCTTATAGTTTCCGCACTATAACTGAAAGCATGCCTTAATTTACAAATTATTCATGCGGTTGTGACGCAATGAAGTGTCCTAACAAACAAACTTACACTAATTACTAGCTATTATTATGGTGTCGTTTATTATTCTTGCAGCTGTTGCAATAATTTATATAGGTCTTTGTAAGGAGCTGTATTTTCATTTTCCCATTCTTTTTTATTTTGAATTCGCTTTTTTACAGCTTCAATACTTTCAGGTTTATTCTTTTTTAACAACTCCGGGATTAGATATAAAGTTGGAGAATCTGTTGGTGAGTAATACATCCAAATATTTAGTAATAACTCATAGTCTGAAGGTTCGGTAATAATTGTTAAGTTCTCCAGACTTGATGTCATTAAGTATTTATTGCCTTTTGAATCTGTAGATTCGTTGTATTCAATATAATTATCAAAAATAGTTTTAATTGAATTTATTGGATGAATATTCGCATTTCCCCATAAAGTATCAACAAATTTTATATCTCCGATTTCATAAGCCCAATCTGTTTCTTCTTTAATCAGATTAGTACTATTGGTTCGAAATTCCCTTTTACTTCCGTCTTTAAAATAAATGGTTATAAAATAAACAGGAATAAATTTATACGGGCCTTTAAGTTTTCCATTTGTCCATTTTTGCGCAAAATATTCCCCTTGGTCTTTGGTAAGCCTTTTCCTATTAGAGAGAATTGTATCTGACTGAATTTTAGAACTGCACATATCAATAAAATCAATCTTGTCTGCTTGAATTGGTTTTTGATTAGGGAAGTGTTTTTTATTCGTTTGTCCAAAAGAAGACAAATGAATAAAAAGGGGAAATATCAATAAATATGTTAAATGTTTCAATTGATCTCAATTTTAAACACACCATAACGATTGCCAATCTGCTGTTGGTTGCAATACTATTTTGTCATCTCGTTTTATAGGTCCGTAATAATTCTTCTATTTCACTCGGTCCTTTGTCAAGCCACGAAATATTTATTCTCTTTTTAGTGTCTGCAGTCTCTATTGTCAAATAATAAGTACTGCTATCTTCTTCCTTTTCAATTTTCCAGTCAATAATTTGAAGCCAAAGAAATGAAACAGGCTTTCCTTTTTCGTTTATTTCGATTTCTGATTTTCTAAACGTTAAAACGGGTTCATTTTTAACGAATTTCTTTGTCGGAATATAAATAGAATACAGCAATGAAGCAGTCAAGAAAACATAAACAATCTTCATTGTGTTATTATTGTCATACGTGCCAGAAAAATAAATATAATAAATCATGCCATTAATGCTGCTGTCAGCACAGCAAGCATAGGGATTAAGGTCTTTTTGTTTTGTCTTATTTCTATTGTCTCCATTCTTACATTAATATTGTCTTTTTGGTGTGTGGTTGTCAAAGTATTGCAACCAACTAGTAAATACACGCACCTACTTGCATGTATATTTCATATGTTGGGATAAGATACTGAGAGATTTTTAGATCGACAAGTCGTTCAACGGACTCTTAATCTGATTGATATGTTTCGTATTTACACACGTATAGACCTCTGTAGTTTTTGAACTCGAATGACCAGGCAATTGCTGAATGCACGACAAATCTGTACCAGCTTCCAGTTAATGCCCGTTTAAAAAAAAGAGTTTTCTGTATTTGTAAATTTGTACCCGGGAACAGGCAATTCTTATGTCAAGTGCTTTTTAAGCTTATCAAACAATTCGTGTTCTGTTCTGAATTTTACTTTTTCTATTTGTGCAAAAGGAGTAAGACCCGCAACATTTCCTGCGAATACGATATCAGACTTCTCTAATTCGGTGATGTTGTAAAATCCGGTTTTGAATTCAATATTAGTTACAGCACAATACTGCTGAATTTGCTTGCGCATAACGCCGTCAATGCAGCCTGTTTCAATTCCCGGCGTATAGATTGTATTGTTTTTGATCCAGAACAGATTTGCCTGAAGGCATTCGCTTACATTGCCGTCAATATCTGTAATGATAATGTCGTTTGCTTTACGGCGCTTCATTTCAAGTCCTGCCAGTACATACCTGCCCGAACTCAGCAATTTATACATAGAGCCTTTATAGTAGTGATTACGCACATCGTCCGAAAAGACTACATATTCTTTGCTTATCTGATTGGAGGCGATGTGTTCTTTTACCAAAACCGTTAGAATACCATTCGTAGATTCAGGCGCATACAAACCACCCCAGTTTCTATGCACCATTAATTTGATGCGAACGTCAGCTCCGTATCCGTTCTTCTTAATGAGTTCATGAATGATGTTTTCCAATTCCGTTTCGTTGGAGCAGATCTCATTGGTAAGTTCCATGCAGGCCATCGATTTTTGCAGCCTGGAGAAGTGATCTGAAAAATATCGAATGCTGTTATTTTTATAAAGCATTGTTTCAAAGACACCATCTCCGTATTGGAAGGCTCTATTGTCTATAGTAAAGAGCGCTTCTGAATCCGGTATAAATTGTCCGTTTGAATATATAATCATAGGTATACAATTAATGCTATAAAGATACACGCAATTTTATGCAAGTGAAAGACTGTTCGTTAAGATTGTTTAACGGCATGTATTTGTTTTTTTGCTTTTAGTCCGGATGAGAAACAATGTAATTCCATAAAGAATCACCGCTTCACCTGTCCAGAAGACCCACCAGTTGTATGCCTGAGGAATATAGTTTGTCATATCCGTTAATAATGCTTCTTTGCTTGAAAGTATCCAGATATCCGATCCGTTATGTGCCTGTATATAATCCCATAAAAATGATCCTATGATAATGATACAGCCGGTGATTTGGAGTATACATTCTTCAGGCCTGAATGTTACCGAATCGTTTTTTTCCTGAGCATAGAAGATGGCGGCCGTGAGTAAAATCATGGTTAGAGAAACGATGCATGGTGCCAGTACCGGACCTACCCAGGGAATAGGAATTAAAAACAGGATATCCCATGTAAATAAAGATGCAGGCCAGTCTAATAATAGTTTCAGGAAAACGTAATAGAAGATATCCCAGATAGCGAAGGCGTAAATGAAAAATGCAAAACGCTGCATCCTGTTTTTTCCGGACAGAATTCCGATGCCTGCGAGCATAATAACAGTTGCTGCTTCCCGCAGGAATTCCGTAATCGCTACGGTAGGTGTAATAGGAGCTAAGGGAAATTTAAAACCCGCGGGGTAATACAGTTCACGAAGGTAAACAACTACTGCTGTTTCCATAAAACCCATGGCAATGCTGAATGCGGTAAGCCAGAAGAGAGTTTTTGTAAGGTGATTCATTTGAATTATGAATTATGATCCGCCGCGGCGGAATGAATTATGAATTATGTTTTTCTATTAACCGGATTCTTTTATAACAATAGAAGAGCGGTATAAAACCAAAGAAGCCAAACGAACAATCGATCAGTTGCCAGAAAAAGGGAATACCTCTGAACGAGCCGGCAATAAATGTCAGCGGGAATACCATGGCGCAGGCAATCATTCCGAATTGAATCACCCAGATATTTTTTACCGGATCTTTTACCGGTCCAATAAACGCAACTGCAATTACCAGGTGTGCAAAAGCAAGCCAGTCGGTGCCATAACTTAAATACGGATAGTTTTTATTTGTATCTGCTACTGCTTCATATATAGTTGTGAGCCAGTGCTGACAAGGGGAGGGAAGAATAAACCTAAACCTCATAAGCAGGCTTAGTTCTGTTTCGATCGGGAAAGCGGTTACACCACTTAAGACCAGTAGTACAATAAATCCACAAAGTACGATACGTATTTTACGGAGTATGATTTTTTGTTTTGTGAGTAACATGAGTAGTAGTGTTAAAGGCTTCTCAGCCGAAGTTAAAATTCCATGGTGTATTAAATATTAAGCAGATGATAGCGATTGGCAAAAGAAACAATGTTATGTTAAGAAGTATGAACAGTGCATATAAGTAAGCCTTCGGCAGTTTTATCGTTAAAAATATATAGATGCAAGTGCTCAGTAAAAGTGGCTGAGCCATGAGGTTTAAGGCTGCAGCACAGATCCATAGTTCAAAGCCGGCATTAAAGCCGTAACACACAAGAACAGGAATGAAGTAAAGTGTACTGAGTAATAATAAACTACTTATAAGCATTCGTATCAGTGCCGTTGTATCCGAAGAATTTGCTTTCTGTTGTGTATGTACTGCAGGTATATTCATATATTTTAATAGTAAAGAACTTTGAATTACAAAGTTTATAAGTATTTAAATTCAATAAATTGGGAATGGTTAATTGTAATAATATAAAGAACTTTGTATTTCAAAGTAAATGCAAAATTTAACAAACAGCAAATTTTTACTGATTTATTTTACAGAAACGATCAATCAGTGTTAATACAGAATGGGAAAGATTAGAGTTAAAACTAAGCGGTTCAGGAGTCTTTTTTACCTACGATCCACACACCGGTTATGATAAAAGCGGTTCCGATTCCCTGACGGAGGGTAAATGGTTCTTTGAGAATAATATTGGCCAGTGCAATTGTAAAAACGGGACCTAACGTAGCTATGATGGACGATTTTTCGGTGCCGATTAATTTGATGGATTGCGCCAGAGTTAACGATGGGATAACGGTAGCAATAATTGCCATGGCAAAACCGACCCATAAAATTTCAGAAGATGTATGTGTTAAGTCGGGGATACCGTTTACTAACCCCTGGTGGATCATAACAGACAGCGTAGAAACGAGCATGGCATACGCAGTATACCGTTGTGCACCGATTACCGGTATTAACCGTCCGCTGCCTACAATATAAAAGGCATACGTTAACGCGCAGGCAAAAACCAATATGCTGCCTTTGATCAGATTTTCTGTTGTTGATTCGGTATTCCCTAAATAAATAAAAAAGATGCCGATATAGGTAAGCACCAATGCCAGGTAATCTTTGCGTTGCAGCTTGCTTCCAAACAGCAACGTGTTTAATACTACGATTAAGGTTGGATAAATAAACAGGATCAGGCGTTCAAGCGATGCGCTGATGTAGGAGAGGCCCATGAAATCAAACAGGCTGGAAATATAATAGCCGATGAAACCAAGCAGTACAATCCAGATCCATTGTATACGCGTAATTTTCATGTCTGCATTTTTTGAATAAATAACAGCAAGAATAATGTATAAGGGCAAGGAGAAAAACAGTCGAAGAAATAAAATAAACACAGTATCAGCCCCATACATATAGGCAATCTTTACCATGATGGCTTTGGTTGAAAAACATGCTGCACTGCAAACGCCTAAAAATACACCTAAATATTGTTTTTGAATTGAATTTGGTATTGCAGTCATTAATAGGTTTACGTTTAATGATGTATATTTACATAATCTTTAAACAAACATAATACGAATACTGATGCAGAAAAAGGTAGACGCAACAAAAATTGCAGTAATAGGTGGAGGAAGTTGGGCAACCGCACTTGTTAAAATACTTTCAGAACAGAATGTTCGCATCAATTGGTGGTTAAAGAATAAAAAAGATGTTGATTATATTTTACAGCATGGCAAGAACCCCAATTATTTAAGCAATGTCCCGATTGATACAAAAAAAGTTACTCCGACTACAAATGTCAGAAAAGCATTAGAAGGTGCCTCGGTTGTAATTTTTGTTGTGCCCGCAGCTTTTATAGGTGAGGTACTGGAAACAATTCCGGCAGCAGACTTAAAAGATAAAATTGTGGTGTCTGCTATCAAAGGTATGATACCTTCTGAAAATATACTGGTTACAGACCTGTTACAGAAAACACACGCGGTACCTTCTCAGAAGATCTGTATCATCGCGGGGCCTTGCCACGCCGAAGAAGTAGCCTTAGAGAAACGTTCTTATTTATCCATTGCCGGTGAAGATTTTACTGCCGCATCCGTAGTAGCCGATCTGCTTCAGTGCGGTTTTGTTAAAGCAACCGTTGTTGAAGATCTGTATGGCGTAGAATATTGTGCCGTAATGAAAAATGTTGTGGCCATTGCCTGCGGTATTGCAAGAGGATTAAACTACGGAGACAATTTTCAGGCAGTTTTAGTATCTAATGCCATGTTAGAGATCGAATTGTTTGTAGATGCATTAAGTAAAAAGGAGCGGAACTGGAATGCTTCTGCTTACCTGGGAGATTTACTGGTTACCTGTTATTCACCATATAGTCGCAACCGTACCTTAGGAAACATGGTTGGCAGAGGATACTCGGTTAAAGCCGCACAGGTAGAAATGAATATGATTGCAGAAGGGTATTATGCCGTTAAATGTGTGTATGAACTGAATAAAAAGCTGCATGTACAGATGCCGATTACAAAGGCTGTATATAATATTCTATATGAAAAAATTTCACCTTCAGTAGAATTGAGAATTCTTGAAGATTCTATGTGCTAAAATATGTTGGTTCCGCCGCGGCAATACATTGTTACGCGGAACCAATATCAGATGCCGAAGTATAAATATTTATTAGGTTCTTCCGGTCTGTTAGAATTTATTTGGTTCAGTTCCAGTTCAGGATTGAACATTTTTTCGAGTTCGTCTATTAATTTTGAAACAGGTAATCCCATTACGTTATAAAAATCTCCCTGTATTTTTTTTATTCCAACCATTCCCAGCCATTCCTGAATACCGTATGCACCCGCTTTATCAAACGGTTTGTGGTTTTCAATGTAGTAATTGATATAAGTTTCTGAAAGCGGCTTAAAAAACACTTCAGTAATGTCGTAGAATGAACGTTCTTTTTCGCCATAACAGATGGTTACACCTGTTATTACTTCATGCATGTTGTTGGAAAGTTTGCGCAGCATGTCTTTTGCTTCTTCCGCAGAACCTGGTTTATTGAACACATCTCTGCGTTGTACAACAATCGTATCCGCTGCAATAATGAGACTGTCAGGGAAGTCTGCTTTTACAGCGTGTGCTTTGATTTTAGACAGGTATAGAGGGATTTCAGAACGTTGTAAATAGACGGGGTAGTTTTCTTCAACGTTTTTAGTATGGATGCGGAAATTAATTCCCGCATCCTCTAATAATTGTTTTCTTCTCGGAGAGCCGGAAGCTAAAATTATGTCCGTGTTGTGTAGGTGGTTGATGAACACTATTTCTTACAAATATCTTTTTGTAAAACAATAGATTCCTGATCGCCAAGTGCAACAGCTTTTGCTAAGTCTGCGCAGGCACCTTCTTTATCTTTGATTTCACTTTTTAATACCGCTCTGTATCTGTACGCTTCAGGATTGTTTTCATTGAGTGTGATCGCTTTATTGAAATCATCCATTGCTTCTTTATCTTTTTTGATGTTCATATTAAAGAAACCACGATTTGCGTAGGCTGCAGATTCATTCGGGAATTTTTTAACAATTTCATCGTATTCTTTAATGGCAGCTGTTTTATCACCCATCATGTATAAGGTATTTGCTTTTTGAAAATACGCTTCTTCATATTGAGGTTTTAATGAAATACATTTATTGTAATCTTTTATAGCACCTTCGTAGTCGCCTTCTTCACGTTTGCAGTATGCTCTGTTGAAATAGGCAGGATGATCGTTTGGATCAAGCTGTATGGCTTTATTAAAATCTTTTATTGCATCACTGAAATTATCTAAATAGCTTTTTGAAAAGCCTCTGTAAAAGTAAGCGTATGTAAAGTTCGGATACAGAACAATTGCCTTGTTGTAATCTGCAATAGCTTCTACGTGCTTGCCAAATTCAGCTTTGGATTGTCCTCTGCCAAAATATGCCTGGAAATTATCCGGCTGCAATGCAATCACTTTTGAATAATCGGTGATTGATTCTTCGTAACGGCTTAATAAAAATAATTCGTGTGCACGGTTTTGATATGCTTCAGCATAAGAAGAATCGTATTTGATTGCCGTTGTAAAATCTGCAATTGCCTCATCTCTAAAACCTTCTTTGCTTTTAGACATACCTCTCTTTGAGAATGCTGCTGTGTACTTCGGTTTTATATCAATTGCTTTGTCAAAATTTGTGATTGCTGCAGGATAATCACCAAGTTCCATTTTGCATAAACCCATATAATAATACGCTTCATATCCGTTTGGATCGGCTACAGCAGCAGCTTTAAATTTATCATATGCGCCAATAAAATTTCCTTTTTTGAATAACTCTAAACCTTCATTGAAAGTACCGTGCGTATCAATATTTGAAAATACAGTATATTCAAATTCAATGTAGTCATTGTTATTGCCGCCAGTTGCTTTTGATTTTCCATCATCTTCAATGTGTGTGATTTTAATCCATGCAAAACTCTTGGATTCTCTGATTTTAGCGATGTAGACATCACCTACCTTAACCTCATCAATGCTGGATGTATATTTTCCTGCATTAAAAGCAGATTCTAGTGATTCGTAAGATAATTTGGGTAATGTTTTGTCGACTTTTAAAAAATGAGAAGAATTATAGGATTTGAATGTTTTTTTGAAAACAGGCAAATCAATTGAATCGGTAATGTTTACTAAATCTTTATGATCAGCTTTTGATGTGATAAACAAAGCTTTATGTTCTAATAAATCCCATGATGCTGCTCCCGGGCCCTGCATATTAAATATTTTTCCTTTATTGGATGTTTGGGCAGAAACAGAAAAAACAAGTGTTAATAAAGCTGAAAATAGTAATGAATGTTTCATATTAATAAATATCCTCTTTAGAGTAAAAAGCTTTTATTCTTCGAATTTTAAAACAATGTATTGATTTTTTTTTAGAAAAACCTTGTTTGTGGATGAATTCTCAATTTTGTTATACGTATTCTTTAAAAAAATCCCTTTGCTGAAAAAATAATTTGTGATTTAAATCCGTGTTACGTTGCCGTAGATTTTATCTACATTCCTTTAAAATACGGGTAAAATTTATTAGATTTGGAAGTTTAACAGGTGTAAAACCACCTTATATAATTAAGTTAGTTTAACTATAAAATTGTACTACTTTGGATCTGTTTGAGAAATTACAGCACGACAGAGGGCCCTTAGGGAAGCACTCAAATATCGCTCACGGTTATTTTGCATTTCCTAAATTGGAAGGCGATATCGCTCCTCATATGAAATTTAGAGGGAAAGATGTATTAAACTGGAGTTTGAATAACTATATAGGGTTAGCAAATCATCCGGAAGTGCGTAAAGCTGATACAGACGGAACTTCTCAATATGGTTTAGCTTACCCAATGGGTGCGCGTATGATGTCAGGTAACTCTAATTTGATTGAAGAGTTCGAATCACAGCTTGCAAACTTCATGGGTAAAGAAGATGCAATGGTATTGAATTTCGGATACCAAGGTATCATGTCTATCATTGATGCGTTACTGGATCGTCATGATATCGTTATTTACGATTCTGAATCACATGCATGTATCATAGACGGTATGCGTATGCACATCGGAAAGCGTTTGGTTTTCCCGCACAACGATATCGATAACTTAAAAACACAGTTAGAGCGTGCCAATAAAATGATTGACCCTGCTAAAGGTTCAATTCTAGTAATTACTGAAGGCGTATTCGGTATGGCAGGTGATATGGGTAAATTGAAGGAAATTGTTGAATTGAAAAAACACTATTCGTTCCGTTTACTGATAGATGATGCACATGGTTTTGGTACTATGGGTAAAACGGGTGCAGGTGCAGCGGAAGAGCAGGGGGTACAGGATGAAGTGGATATTTACTTCTCTACGTTTGCTAAATCTATGGCGAGTGTAGGTGCATTTGTAGCTTCAAAAGAAAACATTATTGAGTATTTAAGATATAATACACGTTCTCAGATTTTCGCAAAAACATTGCCGATGGCATTGGTTGTCGGAAATATGAAACGTCTGGAATTGCTTCGTACACAACCTCAGTTAAGAGATAATCTTTGGAATGTGGTTCGTGCCTTACAATCAGGCTTAAAAGAAAAAGGGTTTAATATTGGTAATACACAATCACCGGTAACACCTGTATATTTGAGCGGAACGGAATCAGAAGCAGCTCAAATGATCATTGATTTAAGAGAGAATTACGGTATATTCTGTTCGATAGTAATATATCCGGTTGTTCCTAAGGGAGTTATGATGCTTCGTTTAATCCCGACAGCTGAGCATACCCTGGCAGACGTAACAAGAACGATCAATGCTTTTGCTGAAATCGCTGAAAAATTGAAACAAGGCGTTTATAGCAAAAGTTTAACAAACATTTCTATCTAAAAGAAAAATCGAAATATATTGCCAATGTATTGCGCATTCGCAATATATTTCGTATTTTCAATTATTAAACGATTAGTTAAAACTCAAAATTTTTGGATACAATGAACAGATTTGAACAACTTAAAGACCTTATTGCTTCTTTAGAAGCAGACTTTGTTAAGTTTTATGACAAACAAAATAGTGCTGCTGGTACTAGAGTAAGAAAAGGAATGCAAGATTTGAAAAATATTGCACAAGACATCAGAAAAGAAGTTCAGGATGCTAAAAATTCTGCAGAATAATCTAGTCTGACTGTTTTGAAAAACATAAAAAAAGTCTTCCAGCAATTCGCTGGAAGACTTTTTTTATGTTTAGCCTTTCTATATGCTATTAATGATTTGCGTATTCGCGTGTAATTTTTACGTGCGCCTGTTCAATTTTATGAATTAATTCACCGGATGCTTTTACCAAGGGTAAACGTACTTCGCTCGAACAGATACCCATAAGTTCCAATAAGCTTTTAACGCCCACCGGATTGCCTTCTTCGTACATCAACGGGTTCATCTCCGTGAATCGGGCAAGGATTTGCGTTGCCTGCTGAAAACGGGACTGTATGGCTGCTTTAATCATTTCTGAAAATTTAGCAGGGTACGTATTGGAAAGAACCGAAATAGCTCCTACAGCACCTAGAGAAATGGTTGGTACGGCTAACAGATCGTCGCCTGAAATAACCAAAAACTCATTTGGCGTATTTTTAATGATTTCAAGTGCCTGAACTAAATCGCCGCTTGCTTCTTTAATGCCAAATATGTTTTTAACCTCACTTAAACGGATAGACGTTTTAGCAGATATATTAATACCGGTTCTTCCCGGAACGTTGTATGCTAACACCGGAACCGGACATTTTTCGGCAATGGCTTTGTAATGCTGAAAAACGCCTTCCTGAGAAGGTTTGTTGTAGTACGGGCAAACAGAAAGTAATGCATCTACGCCTTTAAAATCAGCCGAACCGATGCGTTGAATCACTTCAGCCGTGTCATTGCCGCCAATGCCATACATTACAGGCACACGACCATTATTTACGTCCAGAGCAACTTCAAGCAGCTTTGCTTTTTCTTCTTTTGAAGTAGTTGCAGATTCAGCTGTAGTACCATTTACAACTATATAATCAACACCCGAAGAGATGTTAAATTCAATTAAGTTTTTGAACGCGTCGTAATCTACCGAATGGTCTTTTTTAAACGGAGTAATAAGAGCTGTTCCTGTACCGTAAAACGTGTGCACGATTGTAGTTATTTTATAATATGCAAAATTGGCAAATTATCAGAACATTAAGAAAATACAGGCAGGGTATTTTTCTATTTGTGTAAAAGAATCATGAATTTAAGAGTGAAATAAATTCTGCCTCTGAAAGAATAGTTATGTTTAGTTTCTGCGCTTTTTCTAATTTGGCAGGTCCCATATTCTCTCCGGCTACCAGATAGTTGAGTTTACCCGTAATTCCTGAACTGATTTTACCCCCATTTTTTAAGATGAGATCTTTCAATTCATCCCGTTCATAGTTTTCAAATACGCCTGAAATGACAAAACTTTTGCCGGCAAATTTATCCGACTCCGGTTTCAGAATTTCATGTTCGCTTAATTCCAGTTTTACACCTGCTTTTTTCAGGTCTTCTATTAGTTGAACATTTGTATCAACAGAGAACCATTCAATAATGCTCTGCGCTATTTTAATTCCTATTTCAGGCGCCTGCAGTAATTCTTCTATACTGGCTTTCTCCAATGCGTTAATGCTCTTAAAATGCAGCGCCAGCTTCTCCGCTACGGTTGAACCTACATAACGTATACCAATGGCAAACAACACGCTTTTAAAAGGTGTTTGTTTGGATGCTTCTATGCCATTCAATACATTGGTTACAGACTTTTCTCCAAATCGGTCTAATTGAATGAGTTGATCGTATGTTAATGTATACAGATCTGCAACATTGCGGATCAGCTTCTTTTGGTACAGCAGTTCAATGGTTTCTGAACCGATACCATCAATGTTCATTGCTTTGCGCTGAATAAAATGTTCGATCTTGCCCGTGATCTGTGGCGCGCAGCCTTTGTCATTCGGACAATACCAGGCAGCTTCGCCTTCAATACGGATCAGTTTGGTATCGCACACGGGGCAGTTCTGAATAAACGGAATCATTTGGCTTCCTGCAATCCGTTTTGAAACATCCACACGGGTAATCTTCGGGATGATTTCTCCGCCTTTTTCAACAAAAACCGTATCACCTATGTGTAAATTCAAACGCTCCATTTCGTTGGCATTATGCAGTGTAGCACGTTTCACCGTTGTTCCTGCCAGATGCACCGGCGCCAGATTGGCAACAGGTGTTACGGCTCCGGTACGGCCCACCTGATATTCAACCGACAGGATGGGAGTGGAAGCTTCTTCTGCTTTGAATTTATAAGCAATGGCCCAACGCGGACTTTTAGCCGTCATGCCCAGCTCTGATTGCAGCCGCAGATCATTCACCTTGATCACAATACCATCCGTTGCCAGCGGAAGTTTAAAACGTTCCTCGCTCCAGTGATTGATATACTGTATAATTTCATCTACGTTTTTACAGACTTTGTACGAATCCGATACTCTGAATCCCCATTCTTTTAATTGTGCCAGCGCAGCAGCATGCGTTGGCTGTTTATTCGAATCCTGCAGGAGTGAATAGATAAAACAATCCAGTGCCCGTTTGGCAACAATACCCGAATCCTGCATTTTAACCGTACCGCTTGCTGCATTGCGCGGATTGGCCAATGCCGCTTCTCCAATGTCTTCACGTTCCTGATTGATACGTTCAAACATTTCATACGGCAGATATACTTCGCCCCGTACTTCAAATTCTTCCGGAAACGTTGCCGATTGAATTTTTAACGGAATACTTTTAATGGTTTTAATGTTATTGGTAACATCGTCGCCGCGCACACCATCCCCGCGGGTAACGGCCTGCGCAATCATACCGTTCTTATAGGTGATGCTTATGGCAACCCCATCAAATTTCATTTCACACACATATTCTACTGCATGGCCAACAGCTTTTTGTACACGCTCATCAAACTCCCGGATCTCCTCTTCCGAATAGGTGTTGGAAAGTGAAAGCATCGGGTATTTATGACTGATGGAAGCAAATTCTTTGGTAACGGTTCCGCCGACACGCTGCGAAGGGGAATCAGCTTTCAGATACAGCGGAAATTGCTTTTCAAGTTCAATTAATTCCTGTAATAATGTGTCGAATTCAAAATCTGAAATTTCTGTCGTGTCTTTCTGATAATATAGATTGTTGTGGTAATGAAGGACTTTGTTTAATTCTTCAATACGTGCCAATGCCTGCGCGTCATTCATGATAAAATAATTTTCATCAATTTACTTATTTTATATCAAACCAAACAATTGAAATTGTGTAGATTTGTACATAGAAATTATATTTAGTTGTAAACAGTTGATGAAAAAAGCCAAAATAATATTGCTTACATGTTGTATCTATTTTTTTGTTTACACCTTTCAGATCGTACTTGTATTTAAATTTGTCAATCCGGTTGTAACACCTTTAATGATCGTACGTGTAGCAGAAGGTGTTTTCTCAAAAGAGTATGTGGGTATCCGTAAAACATGGAAACCGATAAAAGAAATTTCTCCCAACATGGTTTGCGCAGTTATTGCTTCAGAAGACCATCATTTTCTCGAACACAATGGTTTTGACTGGGAAGCTATCCGGGCTGCCCGAGCATATAATGAACGCCATAAAAATGGCATTAAACGCGGCGCATCCACCATCAGTCAGCAAACAGCTAAAAACGTATTTTTATTTCCTTCCAGATCATGGATCCGTAAAGGATTTGAAGCATATTTTACTTTTCTGATAGAATTATTATGGTCGAAAGAACGGATCATGGAAATGTATCTGAATGAAATTGAAATGGGTAAGGGAATCTATGGTATTGAAGCCGCTGCGCAAAAATATTACCACATACCGGCTAAAAAATTATCACAGCAGCAAGCCGCTTCTATTGCCGCAATCCTGCCGCTTCCATTAAAAAGAAATCCGTTAAAGCCCGGCAAAAATACTGCATCCCGCGTGCTCTGGATCCGAAGCCAGATGTCATCTGTAGAAAAACCTACATGGATCTTAAAATCAAAGTAAACCTTTATTAAAGTGCGCTAACACATTTCCGGAACGTAACAGTTCTTCAACTTTTCGGGGAATCACATTTTTCTTTTCGAATCCAAAGCCGGTAAGCGCCATGCTTACATAATAAATGATCTGATAAAACGCTTCATTCTCTTCGCCGTTAAGGGCCGCAAGTCCTAATGCGGCCGTTGTTTCAGCATCGGTTGTTTTTGCGGGTAATTGATTGTGTGTTTCTGGAAGAAAGTCTGATGGGGAAATCTGCTGATCCAGAATGGTATTATTGGTAACAGTAACCTGAATCGTTTCTCTGTTTAGCGGCGGGCAGGAAGAACCTTCCATTCCTTTGATAACAAGCGCTGCCGCTATTTTCTGCTGTGCCTTTAATTGTTCTGCAACCTCGGTGCGGTAATGCGCATGCGTGAAGCCCGTTAGTAAATGGTTGCCGTTTATGGCCTGAACAGGCTGCATCATTTTTTCAAACGTTGCTAAAAAAGGACGTTTAACCATTTCTTTGCGCACTGTTTTTAACCGGTACAATGCAGGCGTAAAATCTGCCTGCCCCACATACGCCCAGCCAATTTCAGGGTCATGAAGTTTATCTGTTGCGTTGATTGGATTCTTATATTGGTATCCGCATGCTTTTAAAACACTATTGCTTGATACGCCAAACTTTGGAGCAACTTCATCGGTGCCGTGTACCAGGCACGGATAACCGCAGGCAGCGATCGCGGCAGCAAAAAACGGTGCCAGATTATGATGGCGCGTAAACCCGTCGTAATTATCGCAGATGTCAATCAATACAGGCACATTTGTTTGTACACGCGTAGTTGCATGCCAAAGTACATCAAAGAAGGCTTTATTCTCATCAAAGCTTTCACGTTTCAAACGCTGTGCTTCAAGGAAAGCACCTTTTTGAAAGTCCGGAACAGACGGGTCTTTTAATAACAATGTCATAGCGTTGAAAGCCTCGTCATAGCTAAGGTCCATACCGCTGAGGGTTTTACAAAGGTATTTTTCCATGGGTGTCTGAGCCTCTGTATGTGTTACCATGAAATGCAGCGCAGCGGGCAATTGATCTGCATACGTAGGTAAAAAATGCTTCAGCCAGGTAGCTTCGGCTTCAGAAGGAGGAAGCATCAGTAAAGCCGTTAATAAGGTTGCACGGGTAGTAAGGCTATAGCTATTGTCTGTAAATAAAACCTGTACTTCTGCAAGTTCATCTGCTTTAAGGCTTTTACTTCCTTCCGGACCGATTCCTTTTTTCTTTAAAAGCTCTTCTAAACGATTTAATACTGCAGCCATGGTACTTATTTTTATTTGCTGTAAAAATACGTATTTTTACCTAAATACAAATCATGATTCAGCGTAATACAAAAGATATAGAGGTACAGGAACGTTCTTCAGGAAGGTTGACAAAGCTTTATATCGGTGCCTTATCGGCCGTTGCGCTACTTACCTTTATCGGTCAGTTTCTGATTCAGCAGTCGATACAAAATCAGTTGAGTGATTCGTATGTGGTTAATATGGCTGGGCGTCAGCGCTATTCAAGTCAGGAGATTTGTAAAATGTGTTTGCTGATCCGTGATGATCTGCCACACAAACAATATTCCGATATGGGTAAAGAACTTACAACTCTTCTAACGGGCTGGAAAGAGCGGCAGTTAGGTTTGTTGCATGGAGATACCGCATTAAAGCTGCCCTCTACGGAAAGTCTAGCCATACAGAAAATGTTCAAACAAACAGAACCGTATTTCAGTCAGGTTTATGAGAATGCAAGTATCATAGCCAATGAATCGCAAAACGTGCGTAAAGATTCTCTGGTTGTAGAAACGGCATTGAAAAAAGTAATCGATTCAGAAAAAAAATTTTTGAATCACATGAATGAAATTGTCTATCAATATGATGCTGAGGCGCGGGCAAAAGTATTGTTCTTAAAAAACATTGAATTCATACTTTTTGTTGTAACCATATTGATTCTGATTGCGGAAGGTCTGTTTATTTTCAAACCTGTATCCAGAAAAATTAAAGAGACAATCTCTGAGCTGATTGATGCGGAATCTAAATCAACTGCATTAACACATAAGATCAAGATTGCAAACAATTCGCTGAGTAAGTCTTTAAAAGATATAAAAGGAATTAATTATGCGCTTGAGTTGGCAACCATTATGATCCGGACAGATCGCTATGGTGTCATTACCTATGCAAACGAGAAATTTTGTGAGATATTGAAATATGATAAAGAGGAATTGATCGGTCAGCGTTTTGATATCTTAAACAGTCATTATCACGCGCAGCGTTTTTTTGATATCATGTGGGAAACCATATCTACAGGCAATGTATGGAACGATGAGATACGCAACAAAGCAAAAGACGGAAGTTATGTCTGGCTGGACACTACCATCATTCCGGTACTGAATGATGAGCATGTACCCAATCAATATATAGCGATCTATACCGATCTATCGGAAAAATTCAGACAAAGTGTAACAGAACATAAAATCCGTACAACGTCTGTTTTAGAAGGGCAGGAGCATGAGCGCAGAAAGATTGCGCGGGAACTGCATGATGGTTTAGGACAAATGCTGACTGCCTTGAAGTTTAATATACAAGGCATGAAAACACCTTCCACAAAAAAAGAACAGGCGCACGTTGAGGGTATTAAACAGCTCATTCAGGAAACCATACTTGAAGTTAGGAGAATATCGTTTGATCTGATGCCAAGTGTATTAAATGATTTTGGATTAGCTGCAGCATTGCAGCATTTAAGTGAACGTTTCACCATTTCCGGAACAAAGCAGATAAGCATTGAATATGTAGGGGTAAAGGATATCGGACGGTTCGGTAAGAATGTTGAAATCAATACATACCGCATTGTACAGGAAGCATTAAACAATGCGATCAAATATGCGGAAGCAACTAAAATAACCCTGGATCTGCAATTCGATTCGAACCGGATTCAGTTTTCAATACAGGATAATGGTAAAGGTTTTACACCGCATGATAAAAAGAAAGCAGATGGCAGCGGACGGGGAATGACCAATATCAGAGAAAGAGTTAGTTTATTAAATGGAAATCTTATATTTAATAGTATAATTGAGGAAGGGACTACCATAACCGTAGAAATTCCTGCCGTAATCGTTTAGTGTATGAAGAAAATTAATATTTTACTGGTAGATGATCATACCATTGTTCGCGATGGAATTAAAGCAACATTAAAAGATCAGAAAAATTTTCATATCGTTGGTGAAGCCGCAAATGGATTAGATGGCATTGAAGCGGTTAAACAACTAAAACCGGATGTTGTGATCATGGATATCACCATGCCGGAGATGAGCGGTATTGAGGCAGCAGATGTAATCTCTAAAAAATATCCGGATTCTAAAGTGTTGATTTTATCTATGCATGATAACGAAACATATATTTTAAAATCTGTTGAAGCAGGTGCATACGGATATTTATTAAAAGACGTTGATAAGGACGAATTTATAAAAGCCATTACAGCTGTTTACAACGGAGATAAATATTTTAACACCGCTATTTCGAGTGTACTGGTATCCGGCTATCTGAGTAAAGTAAAACAGACAGATTCAATTCAATCCGGGTATTCAAACGATGAATATGAATTGACCAAACGTGAAAAAGGCATTTTGAAAATGATCACCGATGGGAAAAATAACAGAGAAATTGCAGATGGTTTAGGCATCAGTATCCGTACGATTGAAACACACCGTGCTAATATTATGAAAAAGCTAAAAGTAAAAAATGCCGTTGAACTTGTGCGTATTGCAATTGATGAAAAAATAGTATAGTCTAACGCCTGCAACAGCGTTAGACTGTTTTTATATTAGTTGCTTGTGTGTGCAGAATATTTTTTGAAATAAGAATCTGTCCGTGCCTTGGCATTATTCCGGATCGAAAGATAAAATAAACTATAATCACATAAGTGGTAGCTTTTACCCAACCGGATATATCCCTTTTTGATTGGCTTTTGTACCCATAATATTCCATTGTTTATTTTTGCACCGCACAGAGCCTGGTCGATGCGGTTTAGTTTCAACGGTGCGCCGCCCGGGTTTAAGGAGGCCGGCACCAACGTTGTATCTGATTTCCAGCTCAGCGGGTTCGTACATGTTCCTCCGGAAAAATAGTCAGACGGTTTTAATCGGGTACCATATTTAAACGTGTTCCAGGAAACATACCCATTAACTTGTGTTTCTGTCTGGGCCTGTTTAATGCTTTTGAATGTTGTGTCAGACACGGGCATACCAATTAAATAAGCCGCTACTAATTGTTTCTGAATCTCTTTACCATCTATTTCTTCTTTTAATAAACGGATCAGGTGATTGGAGCCCTGGCTGTGACCTGCCAAAATAAAGGGTCTGCCGTTATTCCAATGTGCCATGTAATAATCAAATGCTCTTTTAACATCTGAGTAAGCAAGGTCTAATGCCAGCGGGCCGCTCTTTTTATTAAAAAAAGATTTGAGAATAGCTTGCCTGTATAAAGGCGCATATACTTTGCCAATGTTATTATACACGCTCGCCTGAGATTCGGTAATCGTACCAACCCGCCCGATGATACGCGGATTAGATATTTTGGCGTTCCACTTTGTGCCGATGATATACGCTGTCGGGTATACATAAAAAACATCAACCGCTGCACTGTCTTGCCGGTCAGGTGTAGGACAGCCCTGCGGAATGCAGTCGGCGGCATCAAATCTCCAGGGAAGTGCTACCCAGTTGTATTCATCCGAATAATCCGGTACCGCCGGATGTTTCGCGTGTGAAAAGGTACGGCTGGGTAAACAGCTCTGAAAACAGAAAATAAGTAAAATAAAAACAATATAAGGTAAATGCATGGGGCGATTCATGACAATTAAGGTACTTAAAATTCTGCTCAACCCACAGCAAAGGAGAATAAAAGCAGGTTTTAGTCTTTACATATTTTATTAATTATCTGAAAAACAGTGTTTCGTATTTTTTTTTGTCTGGATCTTAATCAATTCATTTAATTGATTTTGCTGGAGTTAATATTTACGTAAAAATAAATACGTATTAGTACGTATAATTACGTATTGTTTAATATATTTGTACGTAAGTAAGTATTCACTCTTTTTACTCCCTGCAACATGAACACACATAAGGCTACAACAATTAATCTGTTCAGTTTAAAGACACCTAACATGAAAGCATTCCACATGACCTGGATGGCCTTCTTTCTGTGTTTTTTCGGATGGTTTGGTATTGCTCCGTTAATGGTTATGGTTCGCGATGAATTACATTTAACGAAAGGAGAAATCGGAAACATCATGATCGCATCTGTTTCCATAACCATCTTTGCCCGTATTCTGATTGGCTATTTATGTGATCGTGTAGGACCACGGATCATGTATGCAGCGTTATTGATCCTGGGTGCATTTCCCGTAATGCTGATCGGACTTAGTAACGATTATACGTCGTTTCTATTGTTTCGCTTAACCATTGGTGTGATCGGTGCATCTTTTGTGGTTACGCAGTTTCATACTTCGGCTATGTTTGCACCTAATATTATAGGAACAGCAAATGCCGTTACAGCAGGCTGGGGCAATCTGGGCGGAGGAGTTACGCAGCTTGTAATGCCTTTGATCTTTGCAGGCTTTGTAGGATTGGGTTATTCAAACAGCGAATCATGGAGGCTGGCAATGGTGGTGCCGGGTATCGCCTTATTGATTATGGGTATCTTATATTTTTTATATACAACAGATACACCGGAAGGTAATCTCGCGGACCTGAAGAAGAAGGATCCGAATTTTACGCTAAAGAAAAAGCAGTCGCAGGTATCATTTGCTGAAATTTTTAAAGATTACAGGGTTTGGGTACTGGCGTTTTGTTACGGCGCCTGTTTTGGTATTGAAATTACAATTGATAATATCGCTGCTTTATATTTTAAAGATAAATTTAATTTGTCGCTTGAAGCTGCAGGGCTGATCGCTGCTTCGTTTGGGATGATGAACCTGTTTGCGCGTGCACTTGGCGGTATGTTAAGTGATAAAATAGGAAATACAAAAGGATTGAATGGCCGTGTATTGGTATTGGGTGCCTGTATTTTATTAGAAGGTATCGGTATTCTTATTTTCTCAAACATGGAAGTACTTGTGTTTTCCGTGATCTCCATGATCGGTTTTGCTTTGTTTGTAAAAATGTCTAACGGCGCCACCTATGCAGTTGTTCCTTTTGTGAATAAAAATGCGGTAGGCAGTGTTGCCGGTATTGTTGGTGCAGGCGGTAACATTGGTGCCGTGTTGATGGGCTTTTTATTTAAAAGCGAATCGCTTACGTATAACGATGCCTTTTCAATTATTGGTTATTGTGTATTAGGTATAGCTGTACTGGCTTTCACGATCCGTTTTGTAACAAGCACAGAAAAAAAACAGGTTGAGTTTACAGCTGTTGAAAGTTTAGCATAATGAAAATGCATTTTATTCGATTACCCCTTTTAAACGAATACGATCATGTCTCAATCTACAAAAACATATACCTCAACCTGCTCGTATTGCGGTGTTGGTTGTGGTGTTAAAATTCACAAAGCGGTTAATGGCAGTCTTCAGATAGAAGGCGATAAATCGTATCCTGCAAACCAGGGCATGCTGTGTTCAAAAGGCATGAACTTACATTATGCCGCCATGGATCAGACAGACCGTTTGTTATATCCTGAAATGCGTGGAAACAGAAACATGCCGTTGCAGCGTGTTTCCTGGGATACCGCGCTGGATAGAGCTGCTGCAGTATTCAAAGCATTGATCGAAAAATATGGTCCGGATTCAGTGGGATACTATGTGTCCGGACAATGTTTAACAGAAGAATATTATATCGCAAATAAAATCACCAAAGGTTTTATTGGTACCAATAACATAGACACTAATTCCAGGTTGTGCATGAGCTCGGCGGTGGTAGGGTATAAGCTTGCCTTGGGCGAAGACTCTGTACCGCTGAGTTATGACGATATTGAACTGGCAGACTGCTTTTTTATAACAGGAGCAAACCCGGCCTGGTGTCACCCGATTTTATTCCGCCGTCTGGAAAATCATAAAGCGGCCAACCCGCATGTGAAGATCATCGTTGCTGATCCGCGCAAAACGCAATCCTGTTCCTTGGCAGATGTGCATTTGCAATTACAGCCGGGCACAGACATTGTATTGTGTCATGCGATTGCACGCCGGTTAATTGAAACAGGAAAGATCGATCAGGCTTTTATTGATGCCCATACCAGCGGATATGAAGCATTCAAAGAAAAAGTTTTTACGTTAAGCCTTCAGGAAGCGGCTGATATCTGTGTATTGGAAAAAGAACTGATCATTCAGGCAGCAGATATGATCGGCGATTCCCAGGCCTTTATCAGCATGTGGGCGATGGGCCTGAATCAAAGTGTTATTGGTGTAAATAAAAATGTTTCACTTCTGAATTTATCGTTAATAACAGGGCAGATTGGCAAGCCGGGCGCAGGACCGTTGTCTTTAACCGGACAACCGAATGCGATGGGTGGAAGAGAAGTTGGCGGCTTGTCCAATATGTTACCTGCACATAAAAACTTATTAAATCCAGCACACAGAAAGGAAGTAGCAGATTTCTGGGGTGTACCTGCTATCAATGAAAAGCCTGGATTTACTGCTACAGAAATGTTTGATCAGCTGCTTTCCGGAAAAATGAAAGCTGTATGGATCATTTGTACAAACCCATTGGTGAGTCTGCCCGATGCACGAAATGCAGAAGCTGCGTTGCGTAACGCACGTTTTGTTGTTGTGCAGGATATTTCAAATAAATCCGACACGTTGAAATATGCAGACCTGGTGCTGCCTGCTGCTGCGTATATGGAGAAGGAAGGCGTGATGACAAATTCCGACCGGCGGATAAGTTATCTTTCCAAAGTAATGGAGCCGCCGGGTGAAGCCTTGCCCGATGTTGACATTCTGTGCCGGTTTGCACACAAGATGGGCTGGAAAGAATCATTTAATTATGCATCCAATGCAGAAATATTTGAAGAATATACGCGTATCACCAAAGGTACGAATATTGATATAAGCGGTTTGTCGTATGCAGACCTGATTCAGCGGAGAAGCGTACAATGGCCCGTTCCGGAAAAAGGTCATCCGGGTACACCGCGTTTATTTACCGATCATACATTTTATACACCTACCGGTTTAGCCAATATTATTTCAGTGGATTCTATGAATCACTCTGAAAAACTGGATGATGATTTTCCGCTGATCCTTACAACGGGACGCATCCGTGATCAATGGCATACCATGACACGTACGGGTAAAGTACGTAAATTGAACAAGCACATTTCAAAACCCTTTCTGGAAATCCATCCGGAAGATGCCGGAATAAGAGGAATTAAACAGGATGATGTTGTTACGATAGAAAGCAGAAGAGGGGATGTACGGGTAACAGCTATTCTTACCGAAGATATAAAAAAAGGCGTAGTGTTTTTACCCATGCATTGGGGAAGGATGTTAAGCACAGACCTGACGCGTACAAACAATGTAACCAATAATTTAATTGATCCGGTTTCTAAAGAGCCGGACTATAAATTCACAGCGGTGCAGGTTACAAAATATGTAAAACCGCGGGAACATATTGTTATTGTTGGTGCCGGTGCTGCTTCGTGTCAGTTTATCAAACGCCATCGTGAATTAGGTGCGGAAGATACAATAACAGTTTTCAGCGCAGAAAATTTTCATTTTTATAACAGAGTTTTATTGCCGGAATATGTAAGCAAACATAAAAGCTGGGATAATTTAGAAAAGCTGCGTAAAGCAGAATGGCTGGAGTTGGGTGTAACCCTGATTCCACGGAAAATAACCAGGCTGATCACAGAATCAAAATCGATTGTTGATGATACCGGAGAAGTACATTGTTACGATCGCTTACTGGTAGCAACCGGAAGCCGGTCCACACAGATGAAACATATTGCTCCGGTTAAAGGCATCTTTACCATGAGAAGGAGAGAAGATGCAGATGCATTGATTCATCATCTTTCTACGGGAGACTCTGTTGTTGTTGTTGGTGGTGGTTTGCTGGGTTTAGAGATGGCCGACTCCCTGCTAGAAATTGGTATGAAGGTTTCTGTTATTCAGCGTTCATCCAGGTTAATGGACCGGCAGCTGGATAAGACAGCAGCCAATCTGTTAGCGAAAGAGTTAACAGAACGGGGCATGGATCTGTACTTTGATGATGAAGTATTGTATGTAAACGGTGAATATGCAGTTGAAAGTCTGCGTTTGAAAAGCAGTCGCAAGATTGATTGCAAAGCTATTCTGTTTGCGATTGGTACGCAACCCAATGTAGAGTTTCTGAAAGAGGCCGGGATACAGGTAAACAGAGGAGTGATCGTGGATGAGCATTTACAGACATCGAATGAATTTGTATATGCAATGGGTGAAATTGCAGAACGTAATGGAGCGTTATTTGGTATCACTGCCGGTGCAGAAGAACAGGCTACTGTTCTTGCTGAATATCTGAATGGAAGTACTACTTCAAATTATACCGGTACGTTAAGTATGAACATACTGAAAGTACACGGGGTTGAGTTATGTTCCATTGGTATGGTTGAAGCACCTCCTAATAATCCGGATTATGAAGAAATTATTTTCCTTGACAAAACACGAAAGTATTATAAAAAATGTATTGTGTATCAGGACCGTCTTGTTGGTGCAATTCTGATGGGAGATAAATCTGAGTTTAATGAATTCAGAGACTGGATAAAGTCTGGCGTAGAACTTGGTGAAAAGCGCGAAAGCCTGTTGATGTCCGGGAGCATATCAAAAGAACCGATGCTGGGAACGCTGGTTTGTTCCTGCAATACTGTTGGCAGTGGGAATATTGAAAATGCCATCAAAGGCGGCTGTAAGGATGTGACTTCCATTTGTAATACGACCGGAGCCGGTACTGGCTGCGGCAGCTGCAAGCCGGAAGTTAAAGCAATATTGGAGCGTATGCATGCAGTAACAGAATCATCTAACTCACAAAAAACGTATGCCTAAACGTATATCTGTTGAAGTATATTGTAAGGGCGGGATTATCTCGCCCGGAACGCTGCGTAAAATTGCTATGATTGCACAGCAGTTTGGAGCGGAATGTTTGCAATTAGGCACACGCCAGGAAATCCGGTTTACCATAAAAGAAATTTTTATGGCAGATTTTAAAATACGGTTTGATTTATTATCGCTTTCCTATTCCATCGGTATTCATGCACATTTTAATATTGTATCTTCCTGTCTGGTAAAAGATATTTTACAAACAAAGGTGTGGCTCACCGAAGGAGAATACAAGGACATATTGGAGAGCTTTGATTTTCAGCCACGAATCGCAATTAATATTACGGATCCGGATCAGTATGCTATGCCCTTATTTACCGGTGTGCTGAATTTTATTGCCTCGACGGTAGAAGGCTATTGGAATGTATATTTTTCGCTTCCGGAACAAAAGGAGCAGGGCTGGCTGCCTGTGTTGATTCAATCTGAAAAAATATCCAGTTTCAGCATGTTTGTACAAACGTGCATATTCGCACAGGATAAAATTTCGTTAAATGAATTAATGGAAGAACTGTATCTGCTGGATACCTGGAATTTTAAAAAGGTTGATGCGTATCCTGCCATTCCGGATTATCACTTCTTTCCGGTAGAGGGCTTTCATCCATACGGAAGCAAACACTGGCTGGGTATATTCAATACACATAATGAATTTTCAATCAGCCTGATTGATGCTATTTGTGTGGAAGCCCTGGAATCAAATATTGGCACCATTTATATCAGTTCATGGGATAGTTTTCTACTGAAAAATATTTCAACTGTCCGTATTCCTTTCTGGGAGCAGCTATTGGGTCTGTATGATGTAAGCACTGGCCATGCAGCACATGAACTGAACTGGAACATGAACGAATGGAATATGAACAGCAATGAAGTCCGTTCGTATGTGAATGATTATTTCAGGGTACGTGATAAGCGTACAGAGGGCTTGATTCTGGGTGTAAATAATCATCCGAATGATACGTTTTATTCTATAAAAGTTGTTGAAGAACCCTTGTTTACATTTCTTGGGAAGAATTGTTTTCCTGTATACCATATCCGCTATAAAGAAAATTTTAATCCGAATAATCCGGTAGACGTGGCCTTTATGGATTATGTTCAAAAAAAGAATTTACCCGAGTTTATCAGTTATTTAACGGAGGAATATTATACAGCAAAAAAAGCAAGATTTGACAAAGCATTAGTAACGCCGGCACCGGCACCGGTAATCGTTCAGAAATCCAAAGAAGCATTTGAGTTTTCGTATCAATGCAGTGTGTGCTTAACCATCTATGATCCTGCATATGGGGATGCTGATGAAGGTATTGTACCCGGTACTTCTTTTGATGCATTACCACAAAATTATTGCTGTTCCATCTGTTCAAATTCAAAAAAAGGATTTAACTTGTTTATCGATACAGAAACCAAACATGCCAGCTAACTATCCCATACAGGATTCCTCCGGAAGACAATTCAAAACACTACGGGTTAGCCTTACAGCTGTATGTAATATGGCATGTGTATATTGTGTTACACCCGGTGCCATTCATACGCCCAGCGCAGAAAAGGTATTGACTGTTGAGGAGTATTTATCGATTATAAAAAATATACACAGTCAGGTTGGCCTGAAAACCATACGCCTCACAGGCGGCGAACCACTTCTATTTAAAGAACTCCCGGTACTTATAAAAGGAATTAAAGCATTAGGTATTACAGATATTAAACTTACTACAAACGGGTTGAAACTTTTATCTGTACTTGATGCACTGGTTGAGGCTGGTTTGACATCCATAAATATTTCACTGGATGCGCTGGATCCTGCTGTCTTCAGGAATATCACAAAAAATCAAGATTTACGGGCAGTATTGGATGGCATTGAAGCTGCACGCCATAAAGGGATTGCTATAAAAATTAATACGGTGGTATTGAGAGGTGTGAACGATCATCAGATCATACCGTTGCTGGAATATGCATCGGCCCGTAATATTCCCATACGATTCTTAGAACTTATGAAGATGGGCTATTTACATTACAATGAATCCGATTATTTTTTTGGAATGGATGATATTGTTGAGAAAATTTCATCGGTGACATCTGTTGCAAAAATGGATCGAGCCCCTTCCAATACCGCTACCTATTGGCAAACAAGCAAAGGCATGGTATTCGGAGTTATAGCAAATGAATCGGAACCCTTCTGTTCAGATTGTAATCGGTTGCGGCTGGATAGTTATGGAAAAATATACGGATGTATAAGTGCTTCAGAAGGAATTCAAATAAAACACCAATCAGCAGAACAACTTAGTTTTTCGCTGCAGAATGC
This sequence comes from Cytophaga hutchinsonii ATCC 33406, assembly GCF_000014145.1. Classification (NCBI taxonomy): domain Bacteria; kingdom Pseudomonadati; phylum Bacteroidota; class Cytophagia; order Cytophagales; family Cytophagaceae; genus Cytophaga; species Cytophaga hutchinsonii. The sequence goes on from NC_008255.1 coordinate 1,539,473, forward strand.
ATTGGCACAAAAACAGGAATATTTTACCGGAAGTGAAATCAGTATGAAACACCTGGGAGGTTAATTTATGAAAGTACATGTATTTGCCGCACTGAAAGATGTTATGCCTGCTGCATTGGAACTGAACGCAACGGATATCAGAACAATCAGGGAGCTTAAAGAAACCTTGCTGCTAACGTATCCGGATGCCGTTACGCTGCTTAACGCATGTCGCTTCTCTTCAGAAAAAGAAATACTTCCGTTAGAAAAAGAAATTACAGACTATGAAAACATATTCGTTATCCCACCCTCAAGCGGTGGTTAATGATATACATATTTCAGCGGCTGAAATTTCCCCGGCCGATCTGCTGAAAGAGTATCATCATCCGGAAGCCGGCGCCATCGTTCTCTTCAGCGGTGAAGTGCGTACGGATTCTGCTAAAGAAGTTTTATACCTGGATTATGAAGTACATACTTCCTTAGCGGAGCATATGATCCATGAAATTTTACTCGAAGCAGCCGCTAAATGGAATTTGAAAATGGCTCTTTGCGTACACCGATCCGGCAGCGTAGATGTGTCGGGAGCTGCAGTGGTTGTTATTACCGCTTCGCGTCATCGTAAAGAAGCATACGAAGCAAACCAATATATTATTAACCGGGTAAAACATGAAGCGCCTATCTGGAAGCGTGAATATTTTGCAGACGGAACCAGCGAATGGGGGCATAACTGTTCATGTTCCACTACCTGATAAGTATCTAAAAAACGTTACATGGATTGGATGATTGTGGGTGCATGCTGCTTATTTCTTTTTGTCGCCTTTATTTATTCTTCAGTTGGACATGCAGGCGCATCAGGCTATCTGGCAGTTATGTCTTTATTGTCATTTCCCTTACTGGAAATTAAATCAACTTCGCTGATTTTAAATATTGTTGTTGCATCCATCGCTTCGTACAAATTTATTAAGGCAGGATATTTTGATGCGAAAGTCTTTATATATTTCAGTATTACATCAATTCCTGCAGCCTTTATAGGCGGTGCCATTACGCTTGATCCGTTTTGGTTCAAATGGTTTGCCGGTGTATTTTTACTGGTATCTGCTGTGGCATTAATTATTAGAAACAAGCAGATTGAACAGAATGAGATAAAAGAAGTAAATCTTTATACGGCATTGATTGTTGGTGCCGTAATTGGTTTGTTTTCCGGTTTGATCGGTGTTGGCGGCGGTATTTTTCTTTCTCCGTTAATCATTGTTATGGGTTGGACCTCACTCAAAAAAACATCAGGTGTGGCTGCGTTATTTATTTTATGCAATTCGCTGATCGGCTTGGCTGGCCATATGTTTTCCAATACGTTTCAGGTACATAACATTGCCTACTGGGTTGTAGCGGTAATTATAGGCGGGTATGCGGGTTCTCATTTAGGTTCAACCTTATATAAGAATAAGTTTTTAATTGCAATTCTATTTGTTGTATTGTGTTCTGCCGGCTTGAAATTTTTGCTTGTTAAATAAACGATCAGTTCTTTTTAGTTTTACACAACTCCGTTCAGTTGAATCGCTGCGCATATTGTGATATATGAAGTAAAATTTTTACCTTCATTCCTCAGAGTTAATGAACGCATATGTATTGTGGAGTACCCGAGGAAGATCCGGATAAACTTGTTGCATTGATATTGTCGGGCGGACAAAGCTCGCGCATGGGAACAGACAAGGGGAGTATGGAATTAAATGGCGAACGATTGGTAGAGCGCGCAGGTAATTTGTGTGCTTCGGCAGGGTTGCCCTTTTATTATTCCATTAATGCTTCACAGAATCAACAGTATCTGAATTTTTTGCCGGCAGACGCGCTTATTGTTGATACGCTGGATGATATAAAAGGACCTTTGGCAGGTTTGTTATCATTCTATGTAAAATACCCCAATACGGATGTACTGCTGCTGCCATGCGATATGATTCATTTAGGAAAAAGTATCTTGTCAGATTTGGTTCAGGCCTATGAAACGATGAGCATAGGGCATGATATTATTGTTTATCAATATGCGAATGAAATTATTGAACCAATGCCCGGGATTTATACTTCGGAAGCACTGCGAAAAATATACTGGCTGTTTTTATCCGGAGACCTAACCAGATTCAGTTTGAAATACTGTATTGAAATCAGCAATTCCTTTTTCATTCCGATTAAAAAAGAAGCAGAAGTACTGTTTAAAAATATAAACAGTCCGGAAGATATTACCCCTTCAAAATAACGACCTCAATTAATGAAAATTAAATTACCTAAGCTGTTAAAGACCGTATTTAAATACATGCTTATTGTTCTATTGGGTTTTATCACTTATGTACTTGTGATAACCGCTGTTGCGTATATACCCGTGAATACAGACTTTGAAGCCTGTACAGAAGATTGTGTGGATGTATATTTACGCTCTAATGGCGTACACACAGATCTTGTTCTTCCGCTTACTTCGGAGTTGAAAGACTGGACAACGCACCTGGATTCAAAAAAAACGAAAGGCGGGAAAACCGGTTTTAAGTATGTTGGTATCGGATGGGGAGATAAAGGCTTTTATCTCGACACTCCAACCTGGGGTGACCTTACAGCTAAAACTGCTTTTAATGCCTTGTTTTATTTAAGCAGCTCTGCCATGCATGTTACTTTTTATACAGAGATGATTGAAGGTGAACGCTGTAAAAAAGTATCTATTTCTAAAGCACAATATCTGAAGATGCTTGCGTTTATGGAATCAAGTTTTCAAACGACAGCGTCATCAGCGTACATTTTAATCCCCAATGCTTCCTATGGAAAAAATGATTTGTTTTTTGAAGCAAAAGGAAGATATAGTTTATTTTATACCTGCAATACGTGGACAAATAATTGCCTGAAAGCAGCAGATATGAAGGCTTGCCTATGGACACTGTTTGATAAAGGTATCTTTTATCACTATCAGTAATCGTTTTACTGCATTCATTCGTGTTAAAATTGTCTGATCGCTTCTAATTATTTTGAAATGAAATTTACCTTAAAATTTTTTCTGTATCTGATTTTGTTATGCGTTTTCGGTATGCTTCTGTTTTCTTTTATCTCTGGATACGAAGGATGTATGCATTATCTGATTAATGCGATTGGAGAAGCTGCACGTGCTGACAAAATCATGGAGCTGGTAGCACCGGATAAATTTTTAATTCTGCAAAGTATTGGGATCTTCTGTATAGTAGTACTTGCATCTATTCTGGTTCTCTTTGAAAAAATATGGAGCCAGGCTGCAGCAGTTTTTATCTATTTTAAAAGACAGATTCAGCTACTTGTGACAGATCTTTTATACACAGAAGTTAAATGGGTATTAGTTATACCATTAATCAGTTCTGTTTTTTTTGCGGTATCAATGCCCGTGTCTTATGATGAAGCCTGGACTTACCTGCAATTTACCGCGAAGTCTCCATTGGCATCCTTATGTTATTATCCGGCTCCGAATAATCACGTATTACATTCATTGATCACAAACGTTACCCGATACATACCATTTTTCAATCCCTTATTATGTCTCAGAATTTCAAGCATTGCCGTTTCATTTTTCTGCTGGTTGATTTGTTTCTCTTTTATTAAAAAATATTATTCTAAAAACAGTTCGTTACTTATAGTAGGTATAGCTTCTATGCTTTTTATGTCTGTATATTACAGTTACATGTCCAGAGGGTATGGTCTGGTGCTGTTATTCTTTATCGTATCACTATATGCAGCATACAATATTATTTTTAATGCAGACCAGACAAGACATTGGTTGATTTTTAGTATAAGTAATGTGCTGGGGTTTTTTACCATGCCGTCTTTTTTATATGTGTTTATTATTCTGAACCTGGTTATTTTATTGAATAATGGGTTACGAATCAAAAAACAGTTTTTCAGTAATGCAGCAGTTTTAGCTGTTGTGTTTGTGTTGTATTTGCCTATAATCATCATCAATGGCATTGGAGCGCTTACCAATAATCAGTTTGTAAAACCAATTGCCAGAACGGAAGTACTCGAAAAGCTTCCGGATTTTTTCAGCCGGATGATCTCAGAAATTACTGGTGTACACTATCTGGTTATTCTTTTGTTTATCCTGATATCCATACTGATGCTTATTAAAAACAAAATGAAATTCGAGTTGATTTTACTCGTTGTTTTTCTTTTGGCACCTGCAATTTTGTTGATCGGCCATGCGGTCATTCCTTTTCCAAGAACGTTTAATTATTACGCCTTCGTTTTCGTATTTGCTATGGTTATTCCTTTTGGGAGCGTATTGGGAAAAAAATCTGTTGGGTACATATTGCTGATAACGCTATGTATTCAAAGTGCCTGCTTTTTTAATTTTTACTATTCGATTGAAAAATATGAAGGCTTTAATATATCGTATCACGAAATAAATAAAAAGATAACCGGCCGGGGAAGCTATTTTTTTACAACCGTTCTATTTGAAACGAATTTTTTATTTGAGAATAAAACGCAGGGGTACGAAGCCGAAAAACTGGAATTTCACTTCCCTCAAATTAATGTGGATGCAGATACCTTGAAAGGATTTGATTATTACATTGTAGATAAGCAATACGATTTTACTAAAATAAAGAAACCTGCTTATTCTGACAGCCGCACAAACGTATACGTAAAGTAGGCGTATTGATTACCAGTTGATCATCCATGGATAATAATCAACGGTGTCGCCAGCTTCTAATTTTTCTTTTTGTGCCTGATGACGTATCATACCTGTGCTGGATAAGGAAGCAGAAATATCACCCGATCCGTTGTGTTTTTTAACACATACGCCATGTATATTTTCGTCGGCAACAATGAATTCATCGAAAGAAATTTTCTTTAAGCGTTCGTGGGTAAGTATTTTGTGTATGAATGTTTTATCCCGGTTATTAAAGCAGGCGCGGATAAATGGTTCAACAAAAACTTTAACTCCAATCTGAACAGAAAACGGATTTCCGGGTAAACCGAAAGCAATGCAGCCAGTAGGATGTGTGCCAAACCAAATGGGTTTTCCAGGGCGTATTTCAACTTTATGAAAGTGACATGTAAATCCGCAGGCGAGCAGCGCCTCGGGTACAAGGTCTGCGGCACCAGCCGATACGCCGCCTGTAAGTATAAGGATGTTTGAATGTTTGCCCGCTTCTATTTGTGTTACCAATGCTTCCATGGTATCTTGAGCTGAACGCATGTTAATCGTTACCGGATAGTCTTTTAACAGTGAGCGTATCGTAAAAGAATTTGAATCACGAATTTGCCAGGCAGCTAATACATCAGTTGATGGTTCAGTAATTTCATTGCCGGTGCGTAAAATGGTAGCTGTTAAAAAGCCATAAGAAGGAACAAATCCATATCCGAGCGAAGCAAGTGTACTGACATGCTGCGGTGTTATGCGCATTCCCTTTGTTAAAACAACGGTATCCTTTAAAATATCTTCCCCTTCCTTTGCAATGTTTTGCATACGTGTAAACGTGAGTCCTTTTCTGAAATAGATATGATTGTTTTGTGCAGAAATATCTTCTACCCGTACAAGCATATTTAATTGCTTTGGTACGGGTGCACCTGTCATGATCCACACACACTCAAACGCCTGAATGTCTTTTTGCCACATTTCTCCGGCAAAAATACTTCCGGCTATCTGATAAGATTCTTTAACAGGAGAGATACCATCCCAGTAAAAGGCAATACCGTCCACCGCGGCTCTGTTAAAGGGCGGGTAATTTCTATCGGCAGAAATGTCGGCAGAATAAAAATTCCCGATGCTTTCAAGCAAGGGGATTTGTGTAGGTGTTGTTTCAAGTTTTTTACTTAGAACGGTTTTTTGTGCATCATCAAAGGATATCATATTAATGCCCTCCGCCTTTCATCATTTTGCGGGCGTGAAATACGGCCGGCATAATTGCTTCCAGGCATTCGCGCACACCATTGCTGCTGCCGGGTAAGGTAACAATGAGTGTTTCATTGATTGCACCGGCAACCGCTCTGGACATCATCGCCAGCGGCGTACGCATTTGTCCGTACACACGCATTGCTTCGGCGATACCGTCTGCATCACGTTCCAATAATTCTTTTACCGCTTCAACCGTTTTATCTCTTGGCCCCAGACCCGTGCCTCCGGTAGTAAAGATATAAGCATAATCTTCGTTTACCCAAGCACGTATTTTTTCCTGAATATGAATCCGCTCATCAGGTACAATATCATAGGCTGCAGCAGTGATGCCATGTTCGTTTAAGATTTCGATTATTTTTTTTCCGGAACGGTCTTCGCGTTTACCTTCAAAAGTAGAATCGGAACAAACCAATACGGCGCATTTAGGCGGTGTATTGAAATATTTCTGTCCGCTTTTTCCACCTGTTTTTTCAAGCAAACGGATAGGGCCAATGCTTAAATGCTTATCAATGTTTTTTAACAGGTCATATACCGTTAAGGCTGCAATTGAAATACCCGTTAAGGCTTCAATCTCAATACCTGTTCTGCCGATTGATTTTATTTCTGAACGGATCACAACACCATATAAGCCATCCAGCGGAATGGCTAATTCTTGCTGATGTTTTACAGGATCAAGAATTTCAAATTCAACAGACATGCCATCTATACCCACCGGGTGGCAATGCGGAATAAGCTGTGATGTATTTTTTGCGGCTAAAAATGCAGCCGCACGCGCAACATCAAACATATTGCCTTTGGGTAAGGTATCGTTTTTTATGTGATCAACCGTTGAGGCCGAACAGGTAACCATGCCGATGCCTGTTGCTGTACGTAGAGTAATCTGTTTTCCGCTGATGTCACGCATAGGACGTAATTAGTGTTAGGTAATATGTGCTAAGTACGTAGTATTCAGCTTTAATAGCAAGCCTTAACTTGGACAAATTCCAAATAACAAAAAAACAATTACAACAGCTAAAATTACTTGATTCAATCAATGGATCACGGATTTGTTTTTCTCCGTTTGGAATTTGTTTTTTGTTATTTGGAATTTATAAATATTGTAATCCTGTTTTCCTGTAATGCTTTAATTGTGTCTCCGATAGCAAATAAAAGGCGGTGACGCCCTTTTCGCCACCGCCCCAACTAAACCAATTCCAGAAAAGAAGTTAAATTATTCATTCAGGCCAATAAAAATTAAACCGTCTTCTACTTTGATTGGATAGGTCTTTATAGTATAGTCATCACCCGACATACAATGACCATCTTTTAATGAAAATGATTTTTTATGAAAGGGACAGGCTACTTTAGGTTCTTCACTCATGTCACCAATCATTCCACGGGAAAGAATCATCTGCTGTTTATGCGGACAAAGATTATCCGTTGCAAACCATTCATCGCGGCGCGTAAAATTAAATATTGCAATCTGTTTTCCTTGTATCATGGCACATGCGCCGCCGTTTTCAGGTACGTCTGTAATAGTTCCGGCTTTATACCAGGTAGTATCTGTAAGAGTTGTTGTTACATTGTTCATACGACTAAAGGATTTAGGATAATTACGCTTTCCAGTTTGCTGGTTTTTTTTGTGTACGCATTTCTACAAATGCCATTGTTTCATCTGCTTCTTCTGAATTAATGAATGTGTTAAAACGTTTTCTTAATTCCGGATTTTCAACAACTTCTTTCCATTCACAATGATAAGTATCAACAAGCAGTTGCAGTTCTTTCTCAAACTGGCTGCACATACCAAGACTATCGTTGATAATTACATCGCGCAAATAATCCATGCCGCCTTCTAATTTATTTAACCATGTTGCTGTGCGCATTAATGGTTCTGCCGTGCGGATATAGAATATCATGATACGGTCTATGTATCGGATGCATGTTTCATCATCCAGGTCTGAAGCAAATAATAGTGCGTGCTGAGGTTTTGCACCACCGTTGCCGCATACATATAAGTTCCATCCCTTATCGGTAGCAATGATGCCAAAGTCTTTGCTTTGAGCTTCTGCGCATTCACGTACACAACCCGATACAGCCATCTTTACTTTATGCGGAGATCGGATACCTTTGTACCGGTCTTCAATGCGGATCGCATAAGAAACAGCATCCTGTACGCCAAACCTGCACCACGTTGACCCGACACAACTTTTTACCGTACGCAATGATTTACCGTATGCATGTCCGCTTTCAAAACCCGCATGGATCAGTTCTTCCCAGATATCCGGCAATTGATGAACCGGCGCACCGAACAAGTCGATCCGCTGTCCGCCGGTAATTTTACAATAGAGATCGTATTTCTTCGCTACTTCACCCAGTACAATGAGTTTATCTGCCGTTATTTCTCCGCCTGCCACACGTGGTACAACCGAGTAAGTACCGCCTTTCTGCAGGTTGGCTAAAAAGCGGTCGTTTGAGTCCTGTATCGTGGCCTGTTTTAAAATAACTTCATTCCAGACACTTGCTAAGATTGAACCGATTGCCGGTTTACAGATCTCGCAGCCATCGCCTTTTCCAGCTTCATTGAGAATAACATCGTAACTTTTATATTCATTGATCTTTATCAGATCCAATAATTCCTGACGGGAATAATCAAAGTGTTCGCAGAGCACTTTTTTAATCACCTTGCCTTGAGATTTTAATGTCTCGGAAATTAAATCATTCACCATCGGCACACAGCCACCGCAGCCTGTTCCGGCTTTGGTACATTTTTTCATGCCCGGAAGATCTGTTACGTGTTGATCCGTTACCGCGCAGCAGATCATGCCTTTCGTAACACCTTCGCATGAACAGATCAATGCTTCATCGGGGAGGCTCATCACGCCTGCATTACCTCCTTCAGACCTGCCTTCACCACGGGAGCCCAGAATCAGATCTTCCGGGTCCGGTGGTAAAGCCATCTTGTTAGTAACCATCTGCAGCAACATGTTATAGCTTTCAGCATCACCCACTAATATCCCACCTATAACACGTTTTTTATCGGCAGATAAATTTAAACGCTTGTAAATTCCTTTGTCTTTATTTTCATATGTAATTGTAACAGAACCTTCTTCGGTACCAAATGCATCACCAAAGCTTGCAACATCTACACCAATTAATTTCAATTTGGTAGACATATCAAACGATCTGAATGCTTTGCTGTGTTCATGGATCAGATTCTCCGCCACTACTTCAGCCATTTCATAACCCGGTGCAACCAATCCATAGATCATACCCCAATGCAAAGCACATTCACCAATGGCATAAATGTTCGGGTCAGATGTCTGAAGTGCATCATTTACTTCAATACCACCTCTGGGACCTACCGTTAAACCTGCTTTCTTAGCAATTTCGTCTCTTGGTTTAATCCCGGCAGAAATTACAACCATATCCAATTCCAGACGCGTATCATCAGCAAACTGCATAGCTGTTACTGCTGCATCACCATCGAAGTACGAAGTTGTTTTATTTAAGTGAATGGATAAACCGAGTGATTCTAATTTTTGCTGAAGTATTTTAGAACCGGCCTCATCCAGCTGACGAGGCATTAACCGCGGCGCAAACTCGATCACATGGGGCTTCAATCCTAAGTCCAGTAAGGCTTTCGCAGCTTCCAGACCTAATAAGCCGCCGCCGATTACAGCACCCACCTTTGATTTTTCCGCCTGCTTGATCATCATCTCCAGATCTTCAATCGTGCGGTATACAAAGATGCCGTCTTTCTCAACACCTTTAATAGGTGGAACAAAAGCAGCAGACCCGGTGGCAAGTATTAATTTATCATACGTATAGACAGCACCTGAAAAGGTAGTAACAGATTTCTGTTCCCGATCTATAGATACAACCGGATTACCTAACACAAGGTTAATGTTGTTTGCCGCATACCATTCTTTCGGAGCCATTGTTAAATGATCTGCAGAACGTGTGCTGAAGTATTCACTTAAGTGAACCCGGTCATAGGCTGGTCTTGGTTCTTCTCCAAGTACGGTAATGGTGAAGTTTCCAGAAGAATCTTTTTTCTTCAGCTTTTCGCAGAACTTGTAGCCAACCATTCCATTGCCTACAACCAGTATGTGCGTTTCGTTTTTCATAAGTAAAGGGACTAATGTTAACTACGTAAGCAAAAGTACGTATAAATTACGTAAATGCAAATATTTAGTACGTAAATATACTTATTTTAAAAATGTCTTTAAATCAGGATAAACGCATAAAAAGAATCACTGAATCAGGATAAAATAAACACCAGAAGGAATTATAATAGTAGTATATGTGTTAACTTGTCGATCTATCTGATTAATGAACTACAAACTTTAGTTACGGAGATAGTAAATCAACAAAAGCAGATTACATTTTACAAGGAAGAACAGGTCATTGGTATACTTCCATGAACTTAGTACATATGAAAATTACAAAAGCGGTACATATTGAAAAGGAAGAGCTGAATGATGATCATTATTCATCCAATCCGGAAACACCATTGCGGGTTGATGCATTTGAATTAGAGGATGATATCAAAGTGGAATTAATCAGCAGGAAATTTAAGGATATCATGGAAATTCTTGGTTTGGATCTTTCTGATGATAGTTTGAAGGATACGCCGAACCGTGTAGCAAAAATGTATGTAAAGGAAATATTCAGCGGCTTGAATCCATTGAACAAACCAGCTGTGGCTTTGTTTGAAAATAAATACAAATACGATGAAATGATTCTGGAAAAGAACATTACATTTTATTCCAACTGTGAGCATCATTTTGTTCCTATTATTGGAAAGGCTCATGTTGCTTACATTTCCAATGGAAAGGTAATTGGTTTGTCAAAACTCAACAGAATCGTTGATTATTTTGCAAGACGCCCGCAAGTGCAGGAACGATTAACGGTACAGATTGCAAATGAATTGAAGTCTATTCTGGGAACAGAAGATGTTGCAATTGTACTGGATGCAAAACATTTATGCGTTTCCATGCGCGGTGTGAAAGATGAAGCCAGCTCAACGGTTACGGCGCATTACTCCGGAAAGTTTAAAGAAGAAGGGGTTAAAAATGAATTCCTTGCATATATAAAGGACTAATTGTATATTACTATTTTTAGAAAATATACAATTACAGAAAGCATAAGAGATGTACAGACTGGAAAGAACACAGCGTTTGCCGATTTCAATAGATGAAGCCTGGGATTTTTTTGCTTCCCCGGATAATCTGAAAAAAATAACACCTGCTTATATGGGGTTTGATATAAAATCGGGAGGCGGTATACCGATGTATGCAGGCATGATTATAAAATATACCGTTAGACCGTTATTGGGGATACCGATGACGTGGGTAACAGAGATTACACATGTAGAGCCACAACGTTTTTTTGTAGATGAACAGCGTGTAGGGCCATATGCTATCTGGCACCACCAGCATCATTTTAAAGCTATTGAAAACGGGGTTGAAATGACGGATATATTACATTATAAATTACCCTTTGGCATATTGGGAAATCTGGCTCACCCGTTTCTTGTGAAAAATAAGCTGGAAGAAATTTTCAACTTCCGTAATAAAAAAATGGTTGAACTCTTTGGTACCTATAAATAGATACGAATCAAATGCTATAAAAAACAAAAAGAGACATCAAGTATGATGTCTCTTTTTGTTTTTATCTGATCTGTATAGGCTATTCTTTTATAAGGCGTTTTATCAATTTTCCCTGTGTGGTGTTTACTTCAACCAGGTAAACACCAGAAGGTAATTCCTGTACTTCAACCGTACCTACCGAACTACTCGCGGAGCCAAGCTGAGAAACTGAAATTTTACTTCCGTCGATACTGTATATAGTTACTTCTATATTGTCAAAAGTACCTTTGAATTCTAAGTTAGAATTACCGCTGGTAGGATTCGGATAGATTTCAATATCAGATTGAGACAGCATCGTTGCAACACCGGTAGGAGTTCCCACACTTACCGATACATTAATTGTAAATATTTTACTGTTGTAGAATATCGTAGCTGTTCCCTGTCTTGGGCTGCCAACATTATTTGGTATACCTGAAATAGTAAACGTTGCAGATGAATTCGGAAGAATAGGACCTGAAGGAGAGATCTGATTCGCGCTGAATCCTGTTGAGCCAACAATGTTGTCAATAATTAAATTGCTGGATCCTGTATTTTTTATAGTGAATGTATACAATGAAGTAGAAGTGTTCATCAAATTAGAACCGATATTGATCGTTGCTCCGTCATTCTCAACGATGGCAGATGTACTGGTTAAAACCTGAATAACAGATACTGGTGCCGGCGCATTCACGGTTAATGTCTGTGTAACAGCAGGAGCGGCGTTGTAAGTAGTGTTTCCAGCCTGGTTTGCTGTAATTACGGCAGTACCTGCACCAACGATAGTAACCACACCAGCGGAAGTAACCGTTGCTACGGCAGGGTTGCTGCTTGTGTACGTTACGGCTAAACCGGAAGAAGCCGTTGCGGTTAAGCTGAAGCTGGCATCACCAACTGTTTTAGCCGGAATTGTTCCGAATGTAATTGTCTGGTTTGTTTTAGCAGGTGTATTTACCGTTAATGTCTGCGTAACAGCAGGAGTGGCGTTGTAAGTAGCGTTTCCAGCCTGGTTGGCTGTAATAACCGTAGTGCCTGCACCAACAATAGTAACCACACCGGCAGCAGTAACGGTTGCTACCGCAGGGTTGCTGCTTGTGTACGTTACGGCTAAACCGGAAGAAGCCGTTGCGGTTAAGGTAAAGCTTGCATCACCAACCGTTTTAGCCGGAAGAGTTCCGAAGGTAATTGTCTGGTTTGTTTTAGCAGGTGTATTTACCGTTAATGTCTGCGTAACAGCAGGAGCGGCGTTGTAAGTAGCGTTTCCAGCCTGGTTGGCTGTAATAACCGTAGTGCCTGCACCAACAATAGTAACCACACCGGCAGCAGTAACGGTTGCTACCGCAGGGTTGCTGCTTGTGTACGTTACGGCTAAACCTGAAGAAGCCGTTGCGGTTAAGGTAAAGCTGGCATCACCAACCGTTTTAGCCGGAATTGTTCCGAAGGTAATTGTCTGGTTTGCTTTGCCAACGGTTAATGTCTGCGTAACAGCAGGAGCGGCGTTGTAAGTAGCGTTTCCAGCCTGGTTTGCTGTAATCACGGTAGTACCTGCACCAACGATGGTAACCACACCGGCAGCAGTAACCGTTGCTACCGCAGGGTTGCTGCTTGTGTACGTTACGGCTAAGCCGGAAGAAGCGGTAGCTGCCAACGTAAAGTCTGCATCACCAACTATTTTAGCCGGAAGTGTTGCGAATGTAATGGTCTGGTTTGCTTTGCCAACGGTTAATGTTTGCGGTACAGCAGTTGCAGCATTGTAGTTTGCATTACCTGCCTGGTTTGCTGTAATTACGGTAGTACCTGCACCAACGATGGTAACCACACCGGCAGTAGTAACAGTTGCTACCGCAGGGTTGCTGCTTGTATAGGTAACGGCTAAGCCGGAAGAAGCTGTTGCTGCTAACGTAAAGTCTGCATCACCAACTGTTTTAGCCGGAAGTGTTGCGAATGTAATGGTCTGGTTTGCTTTGCCAACGGTTAATGTTTGCGGTACAGCAGTTGCAGCATTGTAGTTTGTATTACCTGCCTGATTTGCTGTAATCACGGTAGTGCCTGCACCAACGATTGTAACCACACCGGCAGCAGTAACCGTTGCTACGGCCGGGTTGCTGCTTGTATAGGTTACGGCTAAACCGGAAGAAGCCGTTGCGGTTAAGCTGAAGCTGGCATCACCAACTGTTTTAGCCGGAATTGTTCCGAATGTAATTGTCTGGTTTGTTTTAGCAGGTGTATTTACCGTTAATGTCTGCGTAACAGCAGGAGCAGCGTTGTAGTTTGCATTACCTGTCTGGTTTGCTGTAATCACGGTAGTACCTGCATCAACGATGGTAACCACACCGGCAGCAGTAACCGTTGCTACCGCAGGGTTGCTGCTTGTATACGTTACGGCTAAACCGGAAGAAGCTGTTGCGGTTAAGCTGAAGCTGGCATCACCAACTGTTTTAGCCGGAAGTGTTCCGAATGTAATGGTCTGGTTTGCTTTGCCAACGGTTAATGTTTGCGGTACAGCAGTTGCAGCATTGTAGTTTGCATTTCCTGCCTGGTTTGCTGTAATTACGGTAGTACCTGCACCAACGATGGTAACCACACCGGCAGCAGTAACCGTTGCTACCGCAGGGTTGCTGCTTGTGTACGTTACGGCTAAGCCGGAAGAAGCGGTAGCTGCCAACGTAAAGTCTGCATCACCAACTATTTTAGCCGGAAGTGTTGCGAATGTAATGGTCTGGTTTGCTTTGCCAACGGTTAATGTTTGCGGTACAGCAGTTGCAGCATTGTAGTTTGTATTACCTGCCTGGTTTGCTGTAATTACGGTAGTACCTGCACCAACGATGGTAACCACACCGGCAGCAGTAACCGTTGCTACCGCAGGGTTGCTGCTTGTGTACGTTACGGCTAAGCCGGAAGAAGCGGTAGCTGCCAACGTAAAGTCTGCATCACCAACTATTTTAGCCGGAAGTGTTGCGAATGTAATGGTCTGGTTTGCTTTGCCAACGGTTAATGTTTGCGGTACAGCAGTTGCAGCATTGTAGTTTGCATTACCTGCCTGGTTTGCTGTAATTACGGTAGTACCTGCACCAACGATGGTAACCACACCGGCAGTAGTAACAGTTGCTACCGCAGGGTTGCTGCTTGTATAGGTAACGGCTAAGCCGGAAGAAGCTGTTGCTGCTAACGTAAAGTCTGCATCACCAACTGTTTTAGCCGGAAGTGTTGCGAATGTAATGGTCTGGTTTGCTTTGCCAACGGTTAATGTTTGCGGTACAGCAGTTGCAGCATTGTAGTTTGTATTACCTGCCTGATTTGCTGTAATCACGGTAGTGCCTGCACCAACGATTGTAACCACACCGGCAGCAGTAACAGTTGCTACCGCAGGGTTGCTGCTTGTATAGGTTACGGCTAAGCCGGAAGAAGCGGTAGCTGCCAACGTGAAAGGTGCGTCTCCGTAAACTTTAGCTGGTAAGGCTCCGAAGGTAATTGTCTGTGCTGATTTACTGGCTTTGCAATTCGGGAAGGCGGCATTTACAATCGCGTATACGGGTGTTCTTGCACAACCTGAACCGGATTGTATTTTTATATCGAAGATACCCGGGAAGGAGTTTGCCATGTCATCACGTGTATCATCTGTAATGTCCATTACACCGGCAGCATCCATGGTACTGAAGTTTGCACCGGAAGCAAACCATACAATTGCGTTACCGCCATTTGGTGTTAGGGTATAATTTCCTGCACCCGGGATAGAAATTGCTGTCGGGAAATTCAACGTATAAAATGTATTGAACGGAGAGCCACTTTGTGTGCCTGTGCAAGGAACAGAAGAGGATGTGTATGTTCCGATTTTGGTACCATCTTTTGACAGATCAAATGTCGCAAATACATTATCGCTCGAACCGCAACTATATACATACGGTAATATTTTCAGCTGTGTAATAGTGAATGCTTTTGACGCGGTGAATTTCATACCCACGTTACCGCCATTTGTTCCTCCTGATAAGGGATTAGATGCGGAAGAAGGCCCGGCAGTAACGCTTACAGAACTTCCATCCTGTACATAATAGGTTGTTGACGCCGTTACAGAAGGACTGTAGCTGGTTCCGGTTGTTAGTAATGTACCTCCCGTAGCTGCTGTATACCATTGGTAAGGACCGCCGCTGCCTGTTATGGTTAATGCCGCTGTACCTGCTGCACAAAGTGTGTCATTTCCGGCAACGGGCAGAGAAGACGTAACAATCACACTGCTGGTTGTAGACGTACAGCCGGATGCACTTAATGTTCCCACGTAGGTGCCTGCAGAAGATACTTCTAATGTTTTAGCGGTTGCACCAACAAGCACAACATTGTTTTTCTTCCATTGGTAGGTATAACCCGTGCCTGTTGCACCGATATCTAATGTTGCGGTAGCCGGGTTACATAACTGAACTCCGGATCCAAGGCTGAATGCAGGTAATGTAGCTGTAATTATTATTTCATCCTGTGTAGACCATTTGCCTGCAGAATCAAGTACTACTACATAGGTACCTGCAGCTGTTGCCGTATATGTATTAGCTGTTGTTGAAGCAGCCTGTACAACTACATTATCTTTTTTCCATGTAAATGTTTTTTTAGTATCCGTTGCAATACCCGAATTCAGTACTATACTCCCGGTACCACACAACGATTTGTCTGCGCCTAAATTTGGAGAAGGGTGTTGAGATACGGGTGCTAAAACAGAGTTAAGGTAAGCGAGTACACCTACCAGACAGGCATTGTAATCAATACCACCTTCTGTGTGCTGATAGTTTACAACATTGTCACTGAAAGAAGATGCGTTTCTTGAGCCGCCAACCATTAACCCAAACTGTTGATTTTTTGCTGGAATGGTCATTGTAGCTTTTACAGCATCGGATGGATTATTATCCCGCAGGTAAACATTTCTATGGTGCGGGAATTTTGGAGATTTTGTTCCGAAGCCGACAATAAATGATTGGTTACTTGAGTTTTTTCCAAGTAAGTAATCAATGTTGTCATAAATATATTTATGGGGAGTAGCATCAGTTCCATATAATTTTTGCCATAAGGCAACGATGAATGCAGTGTTTGCATTGTATCGGGTCGGTCCCCAGGTTGTATTACCGCCGTTAAACTGACCGTCTCCCTGTACATTGCCTAAATAATTACTTGTTACAATCGTGTTTAAAACCCCTTTAGCACTTGTATTTCCTAATAAAGCCTGATTGTAAATGGCAATATCTCCGTTATTTGAATAATCAAATCCATACGTGTTACCAGTAATGTTTGCAGAACCGGATGCTGCTATTGTAAACGATAATGCTTCTGTTTTATAAGCAGCCGTATTGGTTGCCCAGAATAATTCGGCACACATAGAAGAGTAATCATCTCTCCAGTTGCTGTTGGCAGGATAAAAACCACCATCCGGAGAACCTATTGTACCTGGGTGTGCCTTCGCGTAATCATAGGCATATTTTGCATGCTCCAGGCATAAGTCTGCGTACGCTGCATCGTATTGTCTATATAATCTGGACATTAAAGCTAATGTTGCTCCGCAGAAAGAAGGCATGGAAGCATCACTGGGGTTTTTATAAACAACTCTTGGTTCTCCGCCATTCCCAACAGATTCTGTCTGCATTTGTACGGCTGTTTCCCAAAGCATGTGATCGGGCCCACCCTGACCGACCTGATAATAGAAGGTTGTAGAGTTTTTTGCACACTTAATAAAATAATCTGTAGCATGTTTTACTTCATCCAGAATGTCTGGTATGCCGTTTGGCGAGTGGCCTGTTCCTTCCCAGTTCCAGCTGTTTGCTGTTTTATATCCTTGGTAGTCATAGGCATAATAATCACCGTACCCGGTTGGGAATTCAGCATAACCTTTCAAAAGCATGTAGGCAGAATAATATTCCGTCTGACCAAATTTTACATGATCTCCACAATCAAACCAACCTCCACTCAAATCATAACCTGCATCACCATCCTGTAAAAAGGATTTTCCTCTTAATGAAGCATTAACTCCGGAAGGAAGGTGATTGTATAATAACCAGTTATTGTCGCCTGCACGCTGACCACCATAAAAACGGGTAGTCATCCACAACGCTTTTTTGTATTCAGCTGGGGTAAAATAAGGTGTCTGAGCACTTAAATGCGTTGAAAGGAAGAATAAACCTGCACAGATAATGATTAAGTTCCTGATCTTTTGATTCATACAAAATGGAGGATTGTAAATAAAGTATGCTAATTAGTTTATTATTAATACGGAAAATTGCAAATAGTAACTTTCTAATATTATTTTAAATTTAACTAATTATTACTTTCTGAAATAGTTAAAAAATAGACTTAAGATACATTGAACAGGATTTGTTTAAGGTATTTTATAGAGGAAAAATACTATTATTTTATTCCTGAAGGCGTACATTAAAAAATGCTTTGTTTTGATTATCAGATAGTTTTAGTGATAAGTTATACTGTTTTTTGTTAACGCCACAGCTATGGTATGGATAAAAAGAAAAAATAATGTTCAAACATTTATGTTTTTTAAGGCATTATCTTACCTGCGTGTTAACATATGTTCGTAAAAAGATGATTTTCATCTTATAAAAAAAGCAGTTTTGCAGCCGTCTGATTTGATATAACGACTGCAAAACTGCTTGTATACGTTTGTTAATATAAACTCCTGCTTATTAGTATTTAATGATATTCATCGTTTGAATGGTTAATCCATCCTGACTCATTATCACATAGTACATGCCTGGTTTTAAATGCTGTCCAAAATTCAATTCCGTGATATTTGAGAAGGATTCAACAGCCTGGCCCAGTGCATTCATAATGGTTATATCAACTGTAGATGGACTTGTCAACCTGAATGTTTCGTTTGACGGGTTTGGATAAATGTTGTATCCTTTTGCCTGTGCAGATGTATTAATATCCGTAGTTATTTTACATGACGGATAATTGGAATTTACTACAGCGTATACAGGAGTTCTTGCACAACCAGATCCGGATAGAATTTTTATGTCGTAAATTCCAGGGAATGAATTTGGCTGATAGGTACTTGTAGGTCCTGTAACATCAATGACTCCACTAACATCCATCGTTGTATAATCGGCACCGCCACTATACCATACTAATTGATTACCCGCACTTGGTGTTAATGTATAAGAACCGGCAGCAGGAATATTTATTGCTGTAGGGAAGTTTAATGTATAAGGAGTAAAAGTTGTTCCGGATTGTGTACCTGTACAAACAACAGATGAAGAGGTGTATGAAGCAAGTTTCGTTGTTCCCTGGAAAAGATCGAAGGTAACAAATACATTTTCTCCGTTACAGCTGTACACATAAGGTAATACTTTTAACTGTGTAATCGTAAACGCTTTTGCAGCTGTAAAGGTAATGCCGATTGAGCCTGCATTTTGAGGACCTGTGAAGCCTGTATTGCTTGGTACTGCTGTAACATTTACGGAACCGCCATCCTGTACATAATAGGTTGTAACAGGAGCAGATACGGCTGGTTTGTACGTAGTACCTGTTGTAAGTAATGTGCCGTTGGTTGCTGCAGTATACCATTGATATGGACCGCCGCTTCCGCTGATGCTAAGGTTTGCTATTCCTGCACTGCAAAGGGTATCGTTGCCTGCATTAGGCAGAAGCGATGTAATAGTTACACTTCCTGAAGTAGAAGGACAGCCTGTTGCGCTTAATATACCAATATACGTTCCGGATTTATGTACCACCAACGTTTTAGACGTTTCTCCCAATAACACAACGTTATTCTTTTTCCATTGATACGTATAGCCTGTTCCTGAAGCGCCGATATCTAATGTTGCCGTTGCAGGGTTGCACAATTGTTTTGTTGCTCCAAGATTAACTGCCGGAAGAGTAGAGGTAATAACAATTTCGTCCTGAGTAGACCAGATGCCTAGTGAGTCAAGAATACAGGTATATGTACCGGCTGAAGTTACGGTAAGTGTTTTAGCTGTTTTTGAAGCTGCCTGTACAATCGTAGTGCCGTTTTTCCAGGTATATGTTTTGATATTGTCAACGTTTACATTTGAATTTAACACAATACTTGTTTTGCCGCATAGAGACTGGTCGGCGCCAAGGCTTGGCGTAGAGTGTGTAACGACAGGGCTGAGTACGGAATTGATGTAGGCTAATACACCAACCAGGCAAGCATTGTAATCAATACCGCCTTCTGTATGTGTATAGGTTTCAAGATTGTCATTAAAGGAACCGGCATTTCTTGTACCGCCTACCATTAAGCCAAATTGCTGATTTTTTGCAGGTATTGCCAGGCTGTTTACCGGCGTGTTTGCATCACTTAAATAAACATTTCTATGGTGTGGGTGCGCAGGAGATTTTGTTCCGAAACCAACAACAAATGATTGGTTGCTGGAGTTTTTTCCTAAAATATAATCGATGTTGTCATAAATGTATTTATTAGGAGTAGCGCTTGTACCATATAGTTTTTGCCATAAAGCCACAATGAAAGCGGTGTTGGCATTATAACGCAGCGGCCCCCAGCTGGTATTGCCATCATTAAACTGACCATCACTTCGGGTATTATTTAAATAAAAAGAATTTACAATTGAATTTAGTACATCTTTTGCATATGTATTGCCTAGTAATGCCTGGTTATAAATTGCAATATCACCATTGTTTGAATAATCAAACCCGTAATTTTTTCCATAAATGTCAGCTCCTTGGCCCGGAGCGGTACTTATTGAAAAGCTTAGCGCTTCTGTTTTATAGGAGGCGGTGTTTGTAGCCCAGAATAATTCTGCACACATTGTTGAATAATCATCCTTGTAATTATCGTTTGCAGCATAAAAGCTTCCATCAGGTGAACCAACAGTGGAAGTTTTTGTTTTTGCATAGTCATAAGCATATTTTGCATGCACAAGACATAAATCGGCATAAGCGGCATCATATGGTCTGTATAAACGCGACATTAATGCTAAGGTAGCACCGCAAAAAGAAGGCATGGAAGCATCGTTCGGGTTTTTATAGGTAGCACGTGTCTGTCCGCCGTTTGCAACAGATAACGTCTGCATTTTTACTGCTGTTACCCATTGTTTGTGATCCGGATCACCCTGGCCAACCTGGTAATAAAAAGTTGTTGCATCTTTGGCGCATTTGATGAAAAAATCGGTTGCATGTTTGACTTCATCTAAAATGTCCGGAATCCCATTAGGTGCGTGTCCTGTTCCTTCAAAAGACCAGCTGCCGGATGTTTTATATCCTTGATAGTCGTATGCATAATAGTCACCATAACCAGCCGGAAATTCTGCATATCCTTTTAACAACATGTAAGCTGAATAGAATTCTGTTTGCCCGAATTTTACGTGATCACCGCAATCATGCCATCCGCCGGAAAGATCGTAGGTGCCGTCTTTATCTGCTATAAATGCTTTACCTCTCAACGAAGCATCCACACCTGATGGTAAATGGTTATATAATAGCCAGTTATTATCGCCGGAACGTTGACCGCCGTAAAAACGTGTAGTCATCCAGAGTGCTTTTTTATACTCTGTACTGGTAAAGTAAGGGGTTTGACTGAATAATTGATGGGTAAATACGATTAAGTAAGCAAAAAGCAGGAGACTGGTTTTTTTAATCATGATAGAAATGGTACTTTTTATGTAAACGTTATTTGTTATTTAATACGCAATAAGGAGCAATTGTAACTATTTAATTTAAAATTAAATTTAAATAATTTGCCTTCAATAATCGGATAAACTGTCAGGTTTTCTATACATTTTACAACCTTGTCAATTTTGCATTATATTCCTTTTAAATATAGAATTATCAGGATAATGCACTTTTTTGTATGGAATCAATTATCAGAAGATAAGTCTCCCAAAAAATATACGTAAAATTACGATAGTATTCTTACATTAGTAAAATAATACAATTTTTAGCATCTATATTTAGACATAGTTAAATAATATGTATTTCACTAAATTGTATTGATTATGGAATATAATAGCTTTAAAATTATGCTCGAATACGACAAAAAGATCGCAAATATTGAAAGTAAGGTTAAATATTTAGAGTCTATTTTAGATAGTATTGATATTTCTAATGTTGATAAGTTAGATAAAAAGTTCTTAGATTATAAAAATAGTACTGTTTATAAGGAGTACGACGATAAAGGTTTTGAAAATTTATCGGTTGACAAAACAAATTTATTTCTCAAAATTATTATCGAAAGTATGCCTTTTCCTGTATTCATTAAAGATGAAAATAGTACATATCAGGTTGTAAATGCACTTGAAGCAAAACTTTTTGAGGTTCCGGAGGAAGAAATAATCGGTAAAAATGATGCGCATTTTATAAAAGATGAAGACGAATTATCGCTTATTAAAGAAACGGATGAAAAGGTATTAAAAACCAAAAATGCAATTGAACTTCCTGAGCAAAGTTTTTCATTGCCTAACGGTTCTTCTTATTCTTTTAAAACACATAAAATTCCATTTTTTAACCCCATTACCGGCCAGACGAACATTTTGGGCTTTTCAATGGATGTAACGGATTCTATTCAGTTAAATCACCTGAAAAAAATTGTACTCATGTGCAGCAATCCTATTCTATAAATTCAGAAGTATCGTATAGAAAAGGCCCATAAAAATTTAATTTTTATGGGCCTTTTCTTTTTTGCTTTATAACAGGAATTAATAATCATCTTCATCAAAAACGAGATCGGCATCCTTTTCCCAGATCTCCATTTCACAAGGTTTACAATTGAATTTAAGTTTGTATTCATTTTCACCATGCTTTAATACTAAAGGCTCGACAACTTTTTCGCCCATGGTGTCGCGCTGATAGCGTGCACATTTGCCTAATTCATATTTTACGCAGTATTTGGTTGTCATTACACGTGCCTTGCCCGGGTCCCATTGTAATTCAAATGCTTTTTCAATTTCAGTAACACCATGTCTGTGGTAAAATGTCCTGGCCATTTTATTGGATACATTATACATGAAATCGAGTTTTTCTACCGGATATGGATGATCCGTTTTTTTGATTTGATATTCTTTACGATTGTATGAAGCAACACGTACATCAATCAGTTCTTCTAATACAATTCTTCTGATCTCATTTATTTTTGAAATAGGCAGAAACCAATTTGCTGAAAGCGTTACGTCCAGCTTGTCAACGATAAACGGTGTATTTCCTGTTTTAGCCAGATTTTTTTTAATGTTGTCTATAACGCCGTCGCCATTTTTGCTTAATTCCTTCTGAACGTCAAGTGTTGAAATACTTTCATGTCCGTCTTCATCAATTGCTTTAAGCTGGAAACCTTCAGGTACTTCACTGAATAGCAGCGATACGCCGATCTTACGGATCGCACTGTCTTCCCGTTCAACCAATTTATTGAATTCCGCATCGGCATTCCGGTAAATCATTGTGCCGACTTTAATTGGCTTAAAGGTATTTGGAATAACTACATTATTGGTGATTGTATTTATTTGCGCGCCATCGGCTTCACCGGCTTCATTTATGAAATATAAACCATCCCCATTGTTTAGTTTATCTGAATTTTCAATGACGTAACCGTTATGTTTTACTTCAATAACTTTACCGATTACTTGTCCCTGAGATTTTGGTGTGTCCCATGAGCCGATCCGCTCTGTTCTTTTGTTTACAAAATAGTCGGTATAACCTCTGTTGAAGCTGCGATCCATTTCAGCATCAAAATTGTAGAATGTGCGCCCGGAGGAAGCTTTTTCAAAACGTTCGTTATTTTCAAGGAACGCATCCAGCTTTTTGCGCAGGTAGGATACATTGTTTTTTACATAGACAATATCCTTCAAACGGCCTTCAATTTTAAACGAAGTAATACCAGCTTCAATGAGATTTGGTAATTGATCGCTTAAGTCAAGATCTTTGATAGATAATAAATGGCTGTTTGCAATAAGTGTTTTACCTGTACCATCAATCAGGTTATAAGGCAAGCGGCAGTTTTGTGCACACGAGCCGCGGTTAGCACTGCGCTCTCCGCCGGCAATACTCATGTAGCAATTGCCGCTGAAGGATACACATAAGGCTCCGGAAACAAAAAATTCCAGTTCAACATCCGTTGCTTCAGCAATGTCTCTGATCTGATCTAAATTTAATTCGCGTGCCAGCACGGCGCGTTTCATGCCGGCATCTGCCAGAAACTTTACATGTTTCGGATCGCGGTTATTGGCTTGTGTACTGGCATGGATCACAATAGGAGGGATGTTCATTTCCATAATGGCCATGTCCTGAATGATCAATGCATCTACACCAATATGATACAGCTCGTGAATGAGTTTTTCACAGGTGTCTAGTTCGTTGTCGTATAAAATAGTGTTTAATACTACAAATACCTGAGCTTTGAATAAGTGTGCGTAACGCACAAGCTCTGCTATGTCTTCAACCGGATTGGTTGCATTGGTTCGTGCTCCGAATTGAGGTGCGCCAATATATACAGCATCTGCTCCGGCATTGATAGCTGCCATTCCTTGATATAGGTTTTTGGCAGGAGCAAGTATTTCAACTTTCTTTTTCATAGGATGTGCAAAGTTCCGCAATTATTTACGGGTTTACAAGCCTTTAACAAAACAGCCCATGGTTTAAACCATGGGCTGTTGTTACGCCTTCCGCACAAATTCAGACTTTAAGGCCATGGCACCAAAACCATCTACCTTGCAATCAATATTGTGATCGCCGTCTGTTAAGCGTATATTTTTAACTTTTGTACCGGCTTTTATTGCTTTGGGTGCACCTTTCACCGGCAGGTCTTTTATGATTACAACCGTGTCGCCATCTTGCAGTACATTTCCATTGGAATCCTTAATAATCATATCTGTATGTAATGCCTCTTCAATATCAGAAGGGTTCCATTCATAATTACATTCCGGACATACCAGTAACGAATCCACTTCGTAAGCATAAGACGATTTACATGCAGGACAGGGAGGAGTAATATCAGACATAGTATGTGGTTAAGTTTCAAACTCAAATATACTAAAAACCCGGGTTACTTGCCTGAAAGGGGGGGCTGACAAACATCTAATAGGTGTTTTTACGGTAATTAAAAGTTGTATTTATACTTCATAAGGCTGATGCTCAGAATATCTACGTGAAAATCGCGGTATTAGTGTGCGGATAAAAATGTATCTTGCACGTCTAATTTTATGTATTGAATATGTATCGCATAGAACGAAAACAACAATTTCCTGTAAGTGTGGAAGAATTATGGAATTTTTTTTCGGTTCCATGTAATTTTGAAAAAATAACACCACCTTCCTTGGGTTTCAATATCGTTTCCGGAGGAAATTGGCCTATGTATGTCGGCATGACAATAACCTATACGGTTAGTTCCGTTTTTAATCTTCCATTCACCTGGGTAAATGAAATCACACAGGTAGAAGAACGGAAATCTTTTGTAGATAAACAGCGTTCGGGGCCTTATGCATATTGGAATCACGAACATTATTTTAATACTATTCCAAATGGTGTTGAGATGATCGATATTCTGGAATATAAAATGCCGTTGGGTTTGTTAGGTAGTCTGGTACACCCTTTTTCACTAAAAGGGAAAATTGAAAAAATATTTCAATACAGAAGCGGGAAACTCGAAGAATTATTTGGTGTATATACAGCGCCGGGTGTTATTCAGGATCTATTAAGTAAAAATCATAGAGATTGATATGTGTTAATGCAACAATCAATCTCTATGACAAATACGTTTCTTTTTTTATGTAATCGATGCGTTGTATATCCCATCAATAGCTTTCGATAGTACAGTTGAGAATTGTTCTGTTGTTTGGTCAACTCTCAGATCATCCAGCAATGCTCTTGAAAAACTTGCAATGACGTTTTTATTATTTGCCAGCAAGTTTGTCGCTTTTTCAAAATCATATCCGCCCGATAAAGCAACAACACGTACTACCTGAGGATGCGTTGTTAAATCGCTATAGAAATTATTTTCTGCTGGAAGGGTTAATTTCAGCATTACGTTTTGATTCGCTGTAAGCTTGTTTAATTGTTCCAGTAAGGCTGCTTTTAATGTTGCTTCAATTTCTTTTTTATCTGCAGCATGAATATCTACTTCGGGCTCAATAATTGGTACCAGGCCATTTTCAATAATGATACGGGCAAATTCAAACTGCTGCTGCACAACAGCTGCAATGCCTGCCTGATTGTTTGCAAAAATGACGGAACGCATTTTTGTGCCAAATACTCCCTTGCTTTTTGCATCCTGAATGATACCGGCAAGGTTTGGGATTGGTTTCATTAATTGCACATCGTTCTTTTTTTCTTCCAGCCCTTTATCAATCTTTAAGAAAGGAACGATGTGTTTCTTCCACAAATACTCGGTCGTTGGCATACCTTCAACCTTGGCGTTTAATGTTTTTTCAAATAGAATAACGCCTAAGATTTTATCTCCAGTGAAGGATTTATCTGTCAGTACACGTGACCGCATGGCATGAATAAGACCATACATTTCGTCTTCGTTTTTATACGCATTTTCCTGTATGCCATATCCGGTTAATGCTTTAGGCGTACTGCCGCCACTTTGGTCCAATGCTGCAATAAAGCCTTTGTCCTGCTTCATGCGTCTAAGTTGCTGTTCAAATATTGTCATGACTGTCGTTTTGATTCAATGTTACTAAATATAAAAATCTTTTTTCAATAGAAGAAAGGATAACGTTGAATTATGGTTGTGTATAATTGGTCCAGTTTTCTTCCTGGATATTATATGTATGCTGCATGATGTAAGGAACAAACAGCGTTGCTTCCGGATCAGACGGATCACTTTTTAACGATTCTTCCACCGCATGCCGGGCTTTTTGATTGGCATCTAATGCCTCCTGTTTCTGTTCGGCAACATATAAAAACCAACTGTATTTATCCCACGCCCGGTAATTATATTGGTTTGTGTTTTCGTTCAAAACAGTATTTAAGTTGAAGAAGTAGTAGATCCTGTATGATGGTGTATAAGACAATACAATTAACGCAGACATGTATGTAAATAGAAGGATGTGCCGAACTGAAATGGTTGTTTTGTTTGTTCTAAGTAAAATGATATACGCAAGGGCAGTACAGACTGCAACAGCAAATACTGCCTGGGCAAAAGGCCAGTACATAAAACGGAACATAAAGTAGGCTGTCCAGATTAAAATATTCAGATGAAAAAGAGATTCTGCAAGGTTTTCTTTTACATTGTTTGCAAGGAAAATGATAGTATAAATAAGTAACAATATTACCCCTAATAAGATCAACGGACCTGAAAACGGATAGTGCATAAGTTTAAAAATGAAGCTGGCGCCGATTAATGTCCAGGAAGTTATGCGTAATGATTTCATAAAGGTGTTGTAAGTATTGTAATGTTACGGATTTATTATGCGTGTTATCTTTTCAGGATGTTTTTATATGCCGGGTGTTATTCTGTTGAATAAACACAGCACGCAATTTTTCTTTCATTTTCCTCGAGTAAGGCTGCTCTATTTTGTAGGTTATAAATGTTGCTAATCCAATAATAACAGGCAGGTCAATACATATACATACAATCCAGAAATTTATTCCGAAGACATTATTGAATATAGGAATGATAAAAAACAGAGAGACACATTGATGTATCAGATACAAGGCAAATGAAATATTGCCTAAAAACAGCGTTACTTTATTTACCAGAAAGGACAATTTTTTATTCACGAATAAGATGAAAAGAATGAAATAAAAACACAACATGCATGTATACGCGGCCTGATTTATGAAAAGTACGGATCTTCCTGCATGCGAAAAAAGTACGAGCTGACATAATAAACAAAATGTAAGCAACGAATAATTTAGAAGCAGGCTATTCTTATTTGTATAGATGTTATAGAAAATTATGCCGGCTAAAAATAACGGCAGAAAACTCAATAAAGGTATCCAGCTGATAATTTCTATTATCGGTTTGATCGTATAATATTCACCAGTTACAGTTATACAGCATAGGGTAACAGCTACGTGTATTACATATTTTATTGATTTTAATTTAAACAATATTAAAATAAAGATATAAAAAAGCATTTCAATAATCATAGTCCAGTAAGGGCCGTCTATATCTTCAATTCCCAGATAAAATTGAAACATAGTAAGATTTCCTATGAATTGGATAAAAGATGCTGCGGGATGAAACGTGCCCTTGTAAATGTAATATGTACTTAACAGGATAAATGTAAAAGATACACATGCCCAATACGTTGGGTATAACCTGCTGGCTCTGTTTATTACAAAATCAACTCCCCTTGATATTTTTTGCAGGCTCATGAATATTACAAAACCACTGATCATAAAAAACAGATCAACGCCTGTTGTACCCAATTTGAAAAAAGAATTATATTCAGTTCTGTTAAGTGTAAAATGAAAAAAAATAACGAGTAACGCCGCAATACCTCTTAACGCATCTAACTCTTCTAATCTGTTTGGCTTATTTAAATACATATGGATATTGAAAGCGTAGGGAAGATTCAATATTTATTAATATAATGTATAAATCGTTTTTTGTATTGGTTTGATTTTTTACTTTTTTAATACGATTTCAGCTTTCATTATTTTCAATGTTGGATTTTCTGAGGATACAAGTATTGCTTTGAATGTGTACTTGCCATCACCATCTATTGTTATTTCAGAATTTTTACCTGCAAAACTCCAGTTGGTTTTTCCCATTAAAGTAGTTTTTACCTCCCCAAGTGTAATATTCTTTTCCGTCGGATCAATTTCCAGGTTACCCAGGTTTTCGCCGTCTTTTAATAGCTGCATTCTGAATCGCAGTTCTGCATTACCCTCATACTCCATATCCATGTCTGACCAGATGGAAATTTTTTCACCGTTTTTAAGATCCAGTGAAGTTTCTTTAATAATTAAATTGCTGTCTGTACTTACCTGATTAACGGGTATTCGCCCTATTTCTTTTCCTGTTAAGGCATCACAACCTGACAATAAAGATGTACATACTATAACTGTAAGAGTTAAAATAAAAAAAGATTTTTTCATCGTGTTCAGCATTTATATAAAAACAGATATTTATGTATGGATTAAATAATAAGTCCTGCAGCACCTAAACCACAGGACTTATTATTTTTTTTCTGATCATTCGATTTTTATACGTAGAGCAGCTACTAAACAGTTGATCATATTTCAGAGAATGATTCAATTATTCTGATGCTTCTTTCCGTTGAAAAACCAGCACACTTCTGTTTGGCGTATAGATGCTCAACTGACCTTCTGTGTTGGTATGGTATTCAAGTGTGTCATCTACACGGCCGTGACCGCCGAAACGTGTGTCGTCGCTATTTAATACGATCTCAAATGTACCCGGTGCGAATGATTTGAATTTATAATCAAATACCGAATTGCTTACACTGAAATTGAATACAAAGATCATATTATTGCGTTCGAAGATAATCACTTTGTTGTGGTCGTCCATATTCAATTGCTGTGCAGGTTCTGCTGCAAGCAATCGTGTTTTACGTACCAGACGCATCATCGCTTCATCAAATGCTCCTAAGTATTGATATTTCAATTTAGGATTATCTACCAGCGACCACTGGCGGCGGGCGTATTGGTAACTCCAGCCGTTTCCTTCCCTTGGAAAATCAATCCATTCCGGATGCCCGAATTCATTGCCCATAAAGTTTAAATACCCTTCGCCGCCCAGGGCAAACGTAAATAAACGCAGCAGCTTATGTATCGCAATGCCGCGGTCAATCACCGGATTGGGATCATCTACCTGCATGTGGAAATACATTTCCTTGTCCATTAACCAGAAGGCAATGGTTTTGTCGCCAACCATTGCCTGGTCATGCGACTCTGCATAGGCAATTGTTTTTTCTTTGTAGCGTCGATTCGTTAACGTGCTCCACATTTCATAGATGTTCCATTGCTCATCCTGCAAATGTTTTAAATACTTGATCCAGAAATCAGGTATACCCATTGCCAAACGGTAATCGAAACCAACACCGCCATCTCGTATGGAGCGTGATAAGCCCGGCATACCGCTTACATCTTCAGCAATCGTAATGGAATCTTTTAAATACCTATGGGTTACCTCGTTGGCTAATTGTAAATACGTAACGGCATCAAAATCCACACCGCCTTTAAAATAGGTGTCGTAGCTGTCAAATGTTTTCATGCCGTGATCAAAATACAGCATCGAAGTAACACCATCAAAGCGGAAACCATCAAAGTGATATTCTTCCAGCCAGTAACGTAGGTTTGATAGCAGAAAGCGTTTTACTTCAAGCTTGCCGTAATCAAATAGTTTAGAATCCCAGCCCGTATGATACCCTCTGTCGCCCGGATGGAAGTATTGATGATCGCTGCCATCAAATTCATTCAGGCCTTCAGACAGATTTTTTACGGCATGTGAATGCACAACGTCCATGATTACTGCCAGTCCGAATTTATGTGCACGATCTACCAGGTATTTCAGATCTTCAGGCGTGCCGAAGCGGGAAGAAGGAGCAAAGAAATTGGAAACGTGATAACCAAATGAACCATAATACGGGTGTTCCATAACAGCCATCAGCTGAATGCTGTTATAGCCCATCTGACGGATGCGGGGAACAATCTTATCCGCAAATTCTCTGTACGTACCAACACCTTCTTTCTCCTGCGCCATCCCTACGTGTGCTTCGTAGATAATCGGATTTTTGATCTTGCGCAAATTGAAATCGCGGTCTGTCCATTCAAAAGGTTTTTGCGGGAACCAAAGCTGTCCGGAGAAGTCTGTTGTTTCAGTATCCTGTACAACGCGGGTTATGTATGCCGGAATACGGTCGTGTGTGCCATTGGCACCTACAATCTGTACTTTAATTTTACTTTTATGAACAAAACGTTTTTGATACAGATCGTATGGAAGGAAGATCTGCCACACACCAAATTCATTGCGTGTCAACGGATGTGAACGTCTGTCCCAATCGTTGAAGTCACCTGTAAGGTATACTTCATAGGCTTCAGGAGCCCATTCTCTGTAATACCAGCCGCGCTCGTCCTCATCGAAATTTATGCCATAGTATTTATGTCCTGTGGCAAATGTCAACAGGTCTCCGTAATGTTCTTTAATTTCTTTTACTGCGCGTTTATACCGGATAATGCGATCTTGAATTTCAGCTTCATAGGGCTCCAGCCATGGGTCGTCTTCAATTAGGGCGATTCCTTTTTTCTCTTTCATGTGTAATTCGATTTCTTCGCGTAAAAATTTTTATAAGACGGTTGTTTAATAAAAACCGGTTCTTTTAGAATAATTAATGTATTTACGGTACAGGCAAGTAAATATACGCCCTACTAAAATAAATTTTTAATGGCTAAGTAGCTAGTAAAAAGTAAAAATGTGTATAGGTATTTGGAAGGTGCATGGGTGTGTCGTGTAACGCACTCATCTTTTGGTGCTTGACAGTGTTCAATACAAAGGTTTGGAATAATAAAAAAGCGAATAATATACATTTGATATTATTCGCTTTATCGAAGATTATGATATTGTTCCTTTCTTGCCTTTTTCAACACTTCTATGTATGTGTTCAAACAAATAGATTCGCTGCAATTCATGGGGAGAATATTTGTTTTTTTCTTTAGGCGTATATTCTTCCGTTGGATTCTGTGGTGATATTTTCGATGGTAATAATGTATCAATATGATTCACCAGAACAACGTTGAACAGGAAGAATACAACGGTGATAGAAAAAAACAAAAGCCCTACGGTATGGAGTAATTTCTTTTTCATAATCAGTCTCCTTTCTTTTGTATGTTTCTATATAAACGAAAAAATGCCTCTATTAGTTTTATTACTAACAGAGGCATTGTGTTATGTAGGATGAAATGTACGTTTAAACGAATTAAACGTACATTATTTTAATCCACCAAAGTTTTTTAATTTGATCTGTGTAAGCTTTTTCTTGGTATCCTGCGGAAAATCACCTTTCATGATCCAGTCATAATACATCGGATCTTTCACCAATGTATCCTTTACTTTCATGCCTTTGTATTTGCCAAAATTGAATAGTTCTTCACCTTTGTCACTCATGATCATACGGCCTGCCAGATCAACCATATTGCCTACTGAAAAATCATGCAGCACCTGCATATCATTTTTAATCGGAATACTTACTTTACCTTCTGCATCTTTTATTTGCTTGTCTGCATACCGTTCAATCTGTGCTTTTAAAATGTAATACGTTGCAAGTGTATCCGCTTCTGCACTGTGTGCGTTTTCAAGGTCTTTGTTGCAATAAAATTTATAGGCGGCACCAAGTGTTCGCGGTTCCATTAAATGGAAGATGCGCTGCGAATCCACTAACTTCCTTTTTGTAATATCGAATTCAATTCCCGCTCTGAAAAATTCTTCAATTAATAAAGGTATATCAAACCGAATGCTGTTAAACCCTCCCAGATCACAGTCTTTCATGAACTGATTGATCTGATGTGCAA
The DNA here is from genome assembly GCF_000014145.1 of Cytophaga hutchinsonii ATCC 33406. Lineage (NCBI taxonomy): Bacteria > Pseudomonadati > Bacteroidota > Cytophagia > Cytophagales > Cytophagaceae > Cytophaga > Cytophaga hutchinsonii. The sequence goes on from NC_008255.1 coordinate 1,571,387, forward strand.
TTTCCGTAAACGTAGGTTTGTCGGCAACATCTTTGTCATAAATACCATGTATGGCGCTCGATTGATCAGGGATCGGCATGCCGGGGTTTACACGGAATGTTTTTACTTCAACCTTTTCATCCGGAGGAGAAACCCGAACAATACAAATCTCAATAATTCGATCCGTAGAAATGTTTACACCTGTTGTTTCTAAATCAAAGAATGCAATAGGTTTGTTTATTTTCATTTTAAATGCATTTGCGGCATCGAAAAGCGGGAGTTGATCGGTCATTATGCGTGTTGATTCAATACGTGTGATGTTAATTTTTTTAAGTCAATACCTCCAAAATTTCCGGAACTCATCAATAATAAATTACTGTGTTTCCAGTCGTGTGAAAATAGAAATTCTTCAAGTTTTTTGCTGTCCGTAAAAACGTTCAATTTAGGATTGTCAAATGCTTCAATGATATCGGCTTCCGTAATTTCTTCTAACCGTTTATGTTTAACTGTTTCCGGATTGAAATAAACGATTGGTTCATCCGGAGCTTTGTATGTGTCTTTGTATTGAGAAAGAAACTCTTTGTTTAAACTGCTGAATGTATGCAGTTCAAGTACGGCAATAAGTTTACGGTCTGAAAACTGTTTTTTTACAGCTTTAGATGTTGCCTTTAATTTTGAGGGAGCATGTGCAAAATCTTTGAACACAACATTATGTTTGCCTCTGCCCAATATTTCAAGACGGTTTGCTGCACCTTTAAATGTTTTGATTGCATCATAGAACATCGCTTCCGTAATACCTATTTTTAAGCACACATTTTTCGCAGCATTAATGTTTTTAAGATTGTGTTTTCCGAAAACTTCCAGTTCAATTTTGCCTTTATCTGTAAGCAGGTACGTAATGCCGTTTACAATCTCATGCTTCGGTGCAGAATAACCGATTGCCTGTACATCCGGTCTTGGTTTATCTGCCACTAAAGTTGCCAGGTCGTCTGATTCACTGTAGATCAGAATGCCGCCTTTGGGAGTTGAATCGGCAAAGGCATCAAACTGTTTAACATATTCCTCAAATGTAGGGTATACATTGATGTGATCCCAGGCAACGCCGCTGATCAAACCGATGTGGTGATGATAGTGCAGGAATTTTGGTGTCAGATCCAGCGGTGATGTTAAATATTCATCTCCTTCAATAATGATGATCGGGGCATCGTCTGTGATCTGAACCATTGTTTCAAAGCCATCTAATTTTGCACCTACCAGGTAATCAAACTTGCGCTTGTGTGTTTTGAGTACATGCATAATCATTGCGGTGATCGTTGTTTTACCATGACTACCCGCAATTACAATGCGTTGTTTGTCTTTTGACTGTTCGTATATGTATTCCGGGAAAGAATATATTTTAATTCCCAGTTCACGTGCTTTCTGTAATTCCGGATTGTCATTGCGTGCATGCATACCTAAAATAACCGCATCCAAGTCTGTTGTTATTTTCTCCGGAAACCAACCCATTTCTGCAGGCAGTAAATTGTACGCTGCCAACCGTGTTCTGGAAGGTTCAAAAATTTCATCGTCTGAACCGCTTACCAAATATCCTTTATGGTGTAGGGCTAATGCCAGATTATGCATAACTGCACCACCAATTGCAATGAAATGAACCTTGTTGTTTGCCATTTTAACGTATAGTAATCCAACAAAAATAGAAGAATTCGGGATAAAATTATCAAAGTGGATAAAGGAAAACGAGTAGTGTTGATAAGTATCGTTTTATAGGGGAATTTTTCATCAATCCTTTTGTATTAATGGGATAGAGCACTGTTGATAATTTGTTAACACCAGGTTATCAACTTGTGTGTTCTATAATAAAAATCAAATCCTTTTCAATAGATAATTAGAGGTATATTTGAAGTATGGAGTTTGGAAAATCGAGGACAAAAGCTACAGGGTTTGTAGCAAAAAATACTATAGCATCGGATCTGTTAGCCGGAATGGGAAAGCTCCCGCCGCAGGCCATTGAAGTGGAAGAGGCTGTATTGGGGGCATTATTGCTGGAGAAAGATGCGTTGACTTCAGTAATTGATATTTTAAAACCTGAAAGTTTTTACAAAGAAGCACATCAGAAAATATATTTAGCTGTTCTGGAATTGTTTGACCGTTCGGAACCGGTCGATCTGATTACTGTTGTAAATCAGCTGCGTTCAAAAGCGGAGCTGGAATTTGTCGGCGGTGCGTATTACATTACGGAATTGACAACAAAGGTCAGTTCGGCAGCCAACATTGAATTTCACGCGCGTATCGTTTCAGAACAATCGATCAAACGTAATCTGATTACGATTGCTTCTAAAATTCACAAAGACGCCTATGAAGATACTACAGACGTTTTTGATTTATTAGATAAAACAGAAAAGGACCTGTACGAAGTTTCTGAAGCCAACATCCGTAAGAATTATTCTGAAATGAGAAGTTTGATCGGACAGGCATTGAAAGAGCTGGCAGAAAAGAAAGACCAGGCGGATGGATTAACAGGCGTACCAAGCGGTATGTCTGATCTGGACCGTGTTACGTCTGGTTTTCAAAAAAGTGATCTGATCATCATTGCTGCCCGTCCGGGTATGGGAAAGACAGCCTTTGTCTTGTCTGCCATGCGCAATGCAGCAGTTGATTTTAAGAAACCTATTGCCTTATTCTCTTTGGAGATGTCGGCTGTTCAGCTTGTGAATCGTTTAATTGCTTCTGAAGCTGAACTGGATAGTTATAAAATTAAAACAGGTAAGCTGGAAGAATACGAATGGCAGCAATTGCACAGTAAAATTTCTCCATTAACTTCTGCTCCTATATACATTGATGATACACCGGGTTTATCGATCCGGGAACTGCGTACCAAAGCGCGCCGCTTGAAATCGCGTAATGATATTCAGATGATCATCATTGATTACCTGCAGCTGATGTCTGCTGATACAAGTAACAAAGGCGGCGGCGGTAACCGTGAACAGGAAATCTCTGCGATCTCGCGTGCATTAAAAGGATTGGCCAAAGAACTGGAAGTGCCTGTAATTGCGCTTTCTCAGTTGAGTCGTGCGGTTGAATCCAGAGGAGGAGATAAACGTCCGCAGCTTTCAGATTTACGTGAATCTGGTGCGATTGAACAGGATGCGGATATTGTAATGTTCCTGTACCGTCCGGAATACTATAAAATCGAACAGGATGAAGAAGGAAATCCGACAGCAGGTACAGGTGAAGTAATTATTGCCAAACACCGTAACGGTTCGCTGGAAACAGTTAAACTGAAATACATCGGTAAGTTTACGAAATTCGCCGATCTTGGCGGAGATTTCATTGATATGGATAGCAATAACTGGAGCGGAGATCAGAATAAATTCTTCGGCGGACAAACGCTGGGCAGTAAGGTCAACGACTTCGGCGGCGACGACGACGGGCCGGCACCGTTTTAGAATACAGATGTGACCTTTGGGTTATCAAGTATTAACGACTGTTACGATTTTTATAATTGAATAAAAAGTAAAAACAATTCATGTATTTTAGAATTGTTTTTTACTTTTTATTCAATCTATTATGACTTTTTACAATAAAAACTCTCACAACAGAAAAAGCATTCGCCTGAAAGGGCGTGATTATTCAAAACCAGATCTGTATTTTATTACCATCTGTTGCCAGGACCGTATTTCACGTTTTGGTGAGATCATATATGATGAAATGATTTTAAATCAATTGGGAATCATTGCGTATAATGAATGGATGAAATTGCCAAAACGATACATGAATGTTGAATTGGACGTTTTTCAAATAATGCCCGACCACATACACGCAATCGTTTCGTTAACCAACGTAGGGGCGACCCTTGCGGTCGCCCGTGATAATACAACGGTCGCTGATAATATAATGGTCGCAGGTGATACAACGATCGCCGGTGATAATACAACGGTCGCCCCTGATCATACAACGATCGCCGGTGATAATACAATGATCACCCCTGATAATACAACGGTCGCCGGTGATAATACAATGGTGACCAGTGATGGTACACGGGCCGGTAATCATCAAACACATGTTCATGATTTGACCGGGCAACCGCAAGGGTTGCCCCTACAGTTTTCGCAACACAAGGCAACGGTAGGTTCAATTATTGGTGGGTATAAATCAATTGTTTCAAATGAAATTTTAAAAATATATAAATCTCAAAATGAAATAATGGGAAAATTATGGCAACGGAATTATTATGAACATATTATTCGTAATCATGAATCGTATATAAATATTTCCAATTATATTATTGACAACCCCAAACGTTGGAATGAAAACCGTAGGGGCGACCCTTGCGGTCGCCCGTGATCATACAACGGTCGCCCATGATAATACAACGGTCGCCGGTGATGATACAACGGTCGCCCGTGATAATACAATGATCACCCCTGATAATACAACGATCGCCGGTGATAATACAATGGTGACCAGTGATGGTACACGGGCCGGTAATCATCAAACACATGTTCACGATTTGACCGGGCAACCGCAAGGGTTGCCCCTACAGTTTTCGCAACACAATGCAACGGTAGGTTCAATTATTGGTGGGTATAAATCAATTGTTTCAAATGAAATTTTAAAAATATATAAATCTCAAAATGAAATAATGGGAAAATTATGGCAACGGAATTATTATGAACATATCATTCGTAATCATGAATCGTATATAAATATTTCCAATTATATTATTGACAACCCCAAACGTTGGAATGAAAACCGTAGGGGCGACCCTTGCGGTCGCCCGTGATAATACAATGGTGACCAGTGATAATACAACGGTCGCCCGTGATGATACAACGGTCGCCCATGATCATACAACGGTCGCCGGTGATAATACAATGGTCGCCCGTGATAATACAAAAAACATCCCTGGTAATACACCTGTGACCGATGATGGTACACCTGTAGGTAATCATCAAACGCATGTTCACGATTTGACCGGGCAACCGCAAGGGTTGCCCCTACAGTTTTCGCAACACAAGGCAACGATAGGTTCAATTATTGGTGGGTATAAATCAATTGTTTCAAATGAAATTTTAAAAATATATAAATCCAAAAATGAAATAATGGGAAAATTATGGCAACGGAATTATTATGAACATATCATTCGTAATCATGAATCATATATGAATATTTCCAATTATATCATTGATAACCCCAAACGCTGGAATGAAAAACGTAGGGGCGACCCTTGCGGTCGCCCCTGATAATACAATGGTGACCAGTGATGGTACACGGGCCGGTAATCATCAAACACATGTTCACGATTGGACAGGGCAACAGCAAGGGTTGCCCTACAGTTTCGCATTGTATTCGATGATACATTTAATTATTTAAATAAATGCCTGCAGCGTCTTGCTCAGTTTGCCTTCGTCCATATAGCCGGAGCTGCGCCAGACAATTTTTCCCTGTTTAAATAAGATCATGGTTGGTACACCTTTTACCTGGTAGGCTTGTGCCGCCGCTGTATTTTTATCTACATCTACTTTAACCACTTTCAACCGTTCATTAAATGTACCTGCAACCTTTTCGATAACAGGAGCAAGCTGTTTACACGGACCGCACCAGGTAGCATGAAAATCTACCAATACCGGTTTGTCAGAATTTATCAGTTCTTTAAATGAAGCCATAGCCGTATTTGTTACTTAGTTGAAAATGTATGTACGAATAAACCTCCCATAACAGCACCATGTGCTGTGGTATGATACCATATAGATTGGTTCATACCATGCCCATTGCTGCAGCCGATAAACTTTCAATAAATGAAACCTCCGGCCGCCCCAAGACCAGCACCGATTACAGACAGAGGTACTGTTTTTAAAACAGACATTTCAGTTATTTTACTTTCATAAATGAAAAGAATGCATTTAACCAGCGCTTTTTAGTCGGTTCCATTGCCGCTTTTATAGCACCGTATCCACCTGAAACATCAATAACGTTGGAAATGTTCCGTGATTTCAAAATTGATTCTGTTATTACAGAACGATATCCGCCGGCACAATGTACATAATAGGTTTTGTTTTTATCCAATGTTGTTATCCAGTCGTTGATGTAATCAAGTGGTAAATGTTGGGCAGCATTCAGATGACCTTTTTCATATTCATCTGCTTTACGTACATCAAGAATGTTGATGTTTTCATCAAGCTTTTCTACAAGCTCAGCTGCAGAAATAGTTTCAATATTTTCTTCAGGTTTGTTCGCTTTTTGCCAGGAATTATAACCATCTTTTAAATAACCGATGACTTGATCTACACCCACACGTGCCAATCGGATAATGGTTTCTTCTTCTTTACCCGGATCAGTAATTATTAATATGGGTTTATCACTATTGGTAAGTAACGTGCCGGCCCATGGCGCAAGCTGACCATTCAATCCGATATTAATAGAACCAGGAATAAAACCTTTTTTAAATTCTTTTGCATCACGTGTATCCAGCAGTACTGCATATGTCTGTCTTTGTAGATTTTCAAACGACTGAACATCGAACGCAATGCTTCCTTGCTTAATTAATTCCGAAACGCTGCCTGGACCTTCTTTATTTAATAAGGCATTCATATTAAAATAAGATGGCGCGGGCTGCAGATCATCCAATACTTGTTTAATAAATGTCTCTTTATCGGCCGCTTTCAATGCATAATTTTTTTGTTTCTGACTGCCTAATGTATCAAATGTTTCTTTGCTTAAATTTTTACCACAGGCAGAACCTGCGCCGTGTGCAGGATAAATAGTTATAGCATCCGGTAGAGGTTTAATTTTTTCCTCTAAAGAATCATAAAGCATACCTGCCAGATCTTCCTTTGTCAGATCGCTTTTAATCGCCAGGTCTGGTCGCCCAACATCACCAATAAACAAGGTGTCTCCGGTAAATAATGCATGTTTATTGCCGTCTTCATCGTATAACAGATAACAGCTTGATTCCTGTGTATGGCCAGGTGTGTGGAGTACTTGAAGGGTAATTTTGCCAATAGATATTTTTTCTCCATCATACGCAATGTGGCTATTGAACGTTGTTTCAGCCTTAGGGCCATAAACGATGGTTGCACCTGTTGCCTCAGCAAGGTCTAGGTGGCCTGAAACAAAGTCTGCATGAAAGTGTGTCTCGAAAATATATTTCAATGTAACGTTATTACGTTCTATCTTTTGTACATACGTTTGAATGTCACGTAAGGGATCAATGATGATTGCTTCACCTTCTGATTCGATGTAATAAGCAGCTTCCGCTAAACAGCCGGTATATAATTGTTCAATTTTCATGAGTTAATTAAATAGCTTTAAACAGGATCTTTTTTAATTGGTAATTTACATACGTAGAGCACACCTTCTGAAGGTATGAGTAAATTGATCCAATGCAATTAAAGGATATAAATTAATGTTTAGCATACCACCAGCATTATATTGTTGCCAGGTTTGGTATGCACATGTTAAGCCATGTATACGATTAAGGTACACATTATTTTAATGATTTCCAGCAGTGCTTGTATCAATCGGTTTCTACATATATGCATTATCATAAAGTAAACATACGATGTACGCAGATTTTGAATAAATATTTAATCAGAGTTGTTTACATTTTGAAAGGAAGCTTCTGGTAATTCTATGAAACGGGAACGATGGGAGAGCAGCCTGTCAGTTAATTTCTTTCCGGCTGGAACGTGTTTTTTGCATCGCTTATTCATGTTTTAAGGAATCATTTTGTCAAAATAAGTCTTACTTAAAAAAATGGCTTATATTTACTATACGCTAACTGTATGTAATTGTGTGGATGTTTGTGACTTGCAATTATATATGGCGGTTAGCTCTGTCAGGGATATATTTTTATAGAGAGAAATAATAAAGCATTGTATGAATGGTTTTGACGGACTTCAGGAAGAAGAATCTTCAGATTTGAAATCAATTCAAAAAGAATTGGCCATACTTAAATTAAAATTATCAGAACAGGAAAGTTTGTTTAACAGCATCACAGAAAACACGCTTGCCGGATACTGGATCTGGGATATTCCATTGAATACCATGTTTATCAGTGCACACTTGAAATCCATGCTGGGTTATGCAGATCATGAACTGGAGAATTCACCGGAAACAATTAACATGCTTATGCACCCTTCTGATTTACCGGCTACCTATGCTTTGCTGAGTAAACATGTTGAGTCGGATGGTAAAGTTCCCTTTGAAATTGAAGTGCGCTATAAACACAAGAACGGATCTATTGTTTGGGTGATCTGTTCGGGTAATATTGTTACGCGGGACGAAAATGGTAAACCTTCTAAAATGATTGGTTGCCACCTGGATAATACAGAATTAAAAAAAGCACAGGGTGTTCAGAAATATACAGAAGAGCTTGAACGCAAAAATGTTGAAATGGAACAGTTTGCGTATGTTGCTTCTCATGATCTGCAGGAACCCTTAAATACCATACAGGGTTTTATAGCCCTATTGTCAGCTAAACTTGAGGATGCGCCCGATCCGGATGTTACACAATACCTGCATTATATTAACCAGAGTACACTTAGAATGACAAACCTTATCAAAGGGTTGCTGGAATACTCCCGTATCGGTAAAAATGTAGTTATGTCTAAAATCGATTGCAACCAGGTTATTACTGATGTGTTGATGGATCTGCACATACAGGTTGAAGAAACTCAGGCCGATATTGAGGTTACACCATTGCCTTTTGTTATGGGCTATGATATTGAACTGAGAATATTATTTCAGAACCTGATCAGTAATGCATTAAAATTTTCAGTTAGGCGTCCTGTTATTAAGATTTACTCTGTTGTTGAAGGTGGTTATTTTAAATTTTCTGTAGCGGATAATGGTATTGGAATTGATCCGCAATTCAGAGAGAAAATTTTCAAACTCTATCAGCAATTACATCCTAAGTCAACGTATGAAGGCAATGGATTGGGGCTTGCTCAATGTTTTAAAATTGTTACTGAATTACATAGCGGTTCTATATGGGTTGAGTCGAATGAGAAGGAAGGAAGTATTTTTCATTTTACTATACCTTATAATGCATAATGGCAGATACTCGAAAAATTGATTCGGTGCTTTTAATCGATGATGATGATATTGTAAATTTTCTGAATACCACCATTATCAGGATGACACATCGGGTAGAAGAGATACAATCAGTAACATCAGGAAATGCCGCCATTAATAAGCTGAACGAACTTTATGCAGCCGGCAGATGGCCCTCAATTATATGCATTGATATTAATATGCCGGGAATAAATGGTTGGGAGCTTATTGATCTGTTTAAACAACACTTTCAGCCGATGAAAAATAAAAGTATTGTATGTTTATTATCCAGTTCGCTGGATCCGCGTGATCAGGCAAAAGCGGAAGCTTCAGATTGGGTAGATTATTACGTCTCAAAGCCTCTTACAGCAAATGCATTAAATAATTTATATAATAAAGTGCTCAACTGATTTTTTGCATTTGCAAAAAAAATGAGCCGGCAGAATTGACAACGTACGTTGCCAATTCTGCCGGCTCATTCATGTTATTTATCAGATGGTGTTATTTCGTTTCCTGAAGTTTAGAAACGGCCATCATTTGATTCAATGTTTTATGCATGCCATCTGTTGATCCATCTAAGAAAATAACATTTCCCTTTCCATGTTCAGCAAAATGTTTGATTGACTCCGTCCATAAAGAGAACATCAGGTAAGATGAATCCAGCTGCGCTTCAGACATTTCTCTTGCCGCCTGAGCCATACCCTTAGCTACTTCTTCTCGGAACAATGCAATACCCTGGCCGCGTTGAATAGCCGCTTCTTTTTCAGCAATTGCCGAAATTTTTATAGCATTACCTTCCGCTTCCGCCGCTTTTGTTTTTGTAATTAACAAGGCTTGTCCTTCGTTCTCAGCCGCAGCTTTCAGGTTGTTGGATGCTACTACTTTAGCCATGGATTTTATGATTTCTTCATCAAACATAATGTCGTTTAATTGAATGTCAATCATGTGATAGCCCCATTCCTCTAATGTAGCGTCCAGATGCATCTTTACTTCTTCAATAATTTCTGTCCTGAGACTTAATATTTCTGCCTGCTTTTTTGTTGCAACAAAACTACGTATTGTACCTTCAATGGTACGGATCAGTGCCTGCATGAAACTTGATTCATCAACGAATTTAAAGGCAACGTTTTTAATGGTAGACTCAGATTGGTTGATCACAGCATACAGCATCATTGCTTTGAAATAAACGTTTGCCTGATCCTGTGTTACGGCCTGGAATTCAATTTCTACAGATCTGTTCTGAATAGAGATCCTTTTATATACCGTTTCAATAAAAGGGATTCTAAAACTTAATCCCGGTTCAATCACTCTTCTGTATTTTCCGAATACAGTTATGATAGCAACATAACCTTGTTTAACAGTAACAAATCCGGAAAGAATGATAAGAAAAAAGAGTACTCCTAAAACAATAAATACAATATTCATACAAGTAGGGTTAAGTGTGTAAAAGGTTAAATGGTTTTTGAAATCAAGGGGTGCTTTTTAATAAAAAATGTGGCTGCTACATATTTGTTTTTTTTAGTTAATCGGTAAATATATACGTACGCAGAGTGGCAAAGTTCGAGCCAGCTTTCACATTCTTAAAAAAATAACAGATCGAATTACATCAGATCAATCTCCAGATTTTGTTTTGCATTTTTTAATTCAGCAAGTGTTTTCATTTCGTTTAAAGATGCAGCAAGTGAAATTCCGGTATCATATATTTCCAGTGCTTTTTCATAAGAACCTTTTTCAGCAAAGAATTCTGCGGCCTGATAATACGTAGCGAGATAATCGGGAAAAGAAGTGAGTAGGTTGTCAAACGTTTTACCGGTTTCAGCATGATCCGTTTTTTTATATTCCAACGCAATTCCATACAGCAAAAACGGGTCGTTGGGCTGTTCTTTATGCAATTCCAATAAGTAGTCTAACCGATTCATTAAATAATTGTCATTTTTTGATAAAAAATGTAACTTTTAAGTATATAATAGAGTTAAATATAATAAATTGAATTGTGTTCATTCAATGTACCGTCCAATCAATAAAACAGTAAAGTTTCGGTAAGAGACGGTTGCCGATTTATTTATCATTAAATATACATATAACCGATGAAAATTTTAGTTTGTATCACGCATGTGCCCGACACCACTTCTAAAATTACGTTTGCAGACAACAAATTTAATACAGCAGGTGTTCAGTTTATCATCGGTCCGTACGATGAATACGCGCTCTCAAGAGCCGTTGAATTAAAAGAGCAGTCAGGAGGTACAGTAACAGTACTGAATGTTGGCGATGCAGAAACGGAACCTACCATTCGCAAAGCATTAGCGATTGGCGCTGATGACGCCATCCGCATCAATGCAGTTCCTAAAGACGCTGGTTTTGTTGCTGCGCAGATTGCAGCGGTAGCAAAGAGCGGCGGATATGATTTGATTTTAATGGGTCGTGAGTCTATTGATTATAATGGAGGTTTGGTTCATGGTTTGGTTGCTGATGCATTAGGTATGCCTTGTGTTACACCAATCATGAAACTGGATATTGAAAACGGTGTAGCTAAAATGACACGTGAAATAGAAGGCGGTAAGGAATCTGTTGAATGTGCTTTGCCGTTTGTAGCGGGTTGCCAGGAGCCGATCGCAGAATGGAAAATTCCAAACATGCGCGGTATCATGTCCGCACGTACCAAACCGTTGAATGTAGTGGAACCGGTTGTTGTTGCTGACGATGTAGTATATGGCACGTTTTCATTGCCGGCTCCTAAAGGTGCTTGTAAAATGATTGATGCAGCTAATCCGGAAGAGCTTCTTACGTTATTACGCAACGAAGCAAAAGTACTTTAATTCTTGTTTTACATTATTGAGAAAAGATTATGTCAGTATTAATATATGTTGAGTCTAATGGCTCAGAAATAAAAAAATCTTCCATGGATGCTGTTGCTTACGGCACTCAGGTTGCTTCTAAACTTGGCGGTTCTGCTATAGTTGTGGCAATCGGTAATATTCCTCAGGAGCAATTAACGGCATTGGGTAATTTCGGTGCTTCAAAAGTATTGCACGTAACAGGAGATGCATTTAATCAGAATGCACCGTTAGCATCTGCAGCTGCTGTTGTTGAAGCTGCTAAGAAAGCGGGTGCAAAAGTAATTGTCTTGCCTAAATCTACCCTTGTTGATTCTTTTGCACCTAAATTAGCTTCTCAGTTAAAAGCCGGTGTTGTAACTAATGTTACTGAATTGCCGGATACAAGTGCAGGTTTCCAGGTAAAACGTTCAATTTTTACCGGAAAAGCTTTTGCGACGGTTTCGATCAATACAGATATTAAAGTTATCACCTTGGCTAAAAATGCTTACCAGGGAACAGAGACAGGCGGAACAGCTGCAGTAGAAGCATTATCTGTATCATTAACAGATGCAGATACAAAGGTTAAAACTACAAATGTGGAAAAAATGTCCGGAGAGCTTTTGTTGACGGAAGCAGAGATTGTTGTATCGGGTGGCAGAGGCTTAAAAGGCCCCGAAAACTGGGGTGTTTTGCTTGATTTGGCAAAAGCATTGGGAGCAGCAACAGGATGTTCTAAACCGGTTTCTGATATGGATTGGAGACCTCACCACGAACACGTTGGTCAAACAGGTGTAAAAGTAGCGCCGAATTTATATATTGCAGTCGGAATTTCAGGAGCGATCCAACATTTGGCAGGGGTGAACTCATCCAAATGTATTGTTGTCATCAATAAAGATCCTGAAGCACCTTTCTTTAAGGCTGCAGACTATGGCATTGTAGGTGACTTATTCGAAGTATTACCGAAATTGACTGAAGCTGCTAAATTGCTTAAATAAGCACATCAGTAGAGTGGAGAAAATTAGATTAGAAATTATAGGTTTGTCGTCCAGTCAATCGCAAACAGGCTCGTTTGCTTTGGTATTAGGAGAAGTGAATGGTAACAGACGGTTACCGATTATTATTGGAATGTTTGAAGCGCAAGCAATTGCTATTGAAATCGAAAAGGTAATACCTAATCGGCCAATGACACACGATTTATTTAAATCGTTTGCCTTGTCATTCCATTTTATCGTCGAAGAGATTGTAATTTCAGATCTGAAAGAAGGTGTTTTCTTTGCTAAAATTATCTGCTCAGACGGAATTAAAAATATCGAGATCGATGCACGTCCTTCTGATGCGATTGCTATAGGTTTGCGTTTTGATGTTCCGATTTATTCATATGAAACCATTATGTCTGAAGCAGGTATTGTGCTGAACGACGATATGGATGATATGGATGAAGATGAGGATGAAGACGACGAAGATAAGCTTGAAGAAGCAACAATAAGTTCTGCTAAAGCGGATTCGAGTTTTTCAGGAAGAGAAGACCAGATAAAGAATATGTCTCTTGATCAGCTTCAGGCAATGCTTGATGAAGCAATTGAAAAAGAAGATTATGAAAAAGCTGCCCGCGTGCGCGATGAAATGAATAAACGTAATTGATTTCTTCAATATAATGAACACAAAAAGAAAGCCCTTAAGAGTAATATCTTAAGGGCTTTCTTTTATATCTGGCGCTGATTTTATAGACATAAAAAAGAGTGGTATGTATTTGTACCACTCTTTTTATGTGATTAAATGGTAATTCTTAGAAAATAGAATTGTCATTTGGAGAGAATAAATCACCTTGAGGTGTTTCATCCTCATCTTCTTTTGGAGTCTCTACTGGAGCTGTGTAAGAAAGAATTTCTACTTCCTCATCTTTTTCAACTTCTGGTTTAGCTGCCGGTTTTTTAGGCGCTGCTTTTTTCTTAGGCGCTGTTGCCTTTTTCGCTACTGCTTTTGAAGGAGCTGCTTTCTTTGCCGGAGCTGATTTCTTAGCTGCCGATTTCTTAGCCGGAGCTGTTTTTTTAGCAACCGCTTTTTTAACTGCTTTCTTAGCAGGCGCTGCTTTTTTAGCAACCGCTTTTACTGCTTTCTTAGCTGCCTTTTTAGCTGGAGCTGCTTTTTTAACTGCTTTCTTAACGGCCTTTTTAACCGCTTTCTTAGCAGGTGCTGCTTTTTTAGCAACTTTCTTAACTGCTTTCTTAACTGCTTTTTTAGGAGCTGCTTTCTTCGCAGTAGTTACTTTTTTAACAACTTTTTTCGCTGCCTTTTTAACTTTCGCAGCTACTTTTTTTACAGCTTTTTCTGCTTTTTTAAGAGTCTTCTTAACAGAAGATTTCTCTGCTTTTTTTACTTTTTTTGCCATGGTACGTCAGTGATATAAAAATGTTCTCTTTTGACTAAAGTTAATTTATAACCCTAAAATAAAAAAAATGTTTTATATTAAAATTTGTTCGACATAAATTTTATGAAATAATTGAAAGTATTTTCTATCGTTGATGTAAAAGATATTGATCATCGTACATCTTTACCAGTGAATTCGAGAACTCTTTCAACAACAGTTGAGTCAATTCCTGTATCCGTTACAACAGCAGTAAGAAGAAGCCGGCTTGTTCGATTATCTGTATATGAGTAGTGCCAGAGCCGAAAGCGCTGGTTGAATGATAAAGATTAATTATGAAAATATTGCTTAAGAAGTCTGTTCCGTTGTTGTATATATTATTTTTCCTCACGTCTTTGGTACAGGCTCAGGTAAGCTGGAACAGTCAGCTAAAGCCTATTTTGGAAGATAGCTTGCTTAAGCGCGCACAAGTGGGCATCTCTATCCGGGATATAACTGCCAATACATTGGTATTTGAAAAGAATGCACAGCAGGCCTTTACTCCGGCATCAAATCTGAAAATTGTAACAACTGCCGCCGCACTGGAATTGCTAGGAAGCGATTACCGGTTTGTGACAAAGGTCTTATATACCGGAAATATTGAAGCGGGTAATTTTAGTGGTACCTTATATGTTAAGGGCAGCGGTGATCCGACTCTGGGTTCCGATAAGATGACCGCTGCTGGCAGCTATCAGACACTGGTGCGCAATTGGGTGACAGCGCTGAAGAATAAAGGCATTACAGCCTTTACAGGCAATCTGGTTATTGATCCGACACATTTTGGCTACAATGCTATCCCGAACGATTACACCTGGGGTGACATCGGGAACTATTATGGAGCAGGGAGCTATGGATTAAACATCAATGAAAATCAGAATGTGATTGCTATTAAGCCCGGGACTTCTTTAGGCAGCATTACAACCATACTAAGCATTACACCCAAAGACACATCCTGCGTGTATGTAAATCATGTTAAAACAGGTGCAGCGGGTTCAGGAGATCAGTCCATTGTATATTCCTCTCCGTATAATCCTTTCGTTTACATTGAAGGCACCGTGCCTGCCGGTAGCACATACAATGTTAAAGCAAGTATTTCTGACCCTGCACGCCTGCTGGGTCAATTACTGACTAAAGAAATGGCTGTACAGGGTATTCAATGGAAAGGAGAGATGCGGGTACTTACGCAGGATGATACGATTCCTGATACAACAAATTGGATTACACTTCTGGAACAGCGTTCACCTAGGCTAAAGGAAATTGCTGTGTATACAAATCTGGTCAGCAATAATCTCTATGCAGAATGTCTGTTAAAAGAAATTGCGTTTAATAAAACAGGTATTGGCTCAACGGAACTTGGCGCAGCAGCAGTTAAAAAGTACTTAAAGAAAATCGGAGTGGATACTTCGGGTTTGGTTCTGCGCGATGGTTCAGGCATGTCGCCCTTCAATTCTATATCACCCAACCAGCTTACAAGTCTGTTGGCGAAACAACAGGCCAATACCGTGTTTGTAGGTTGTCTGCCAACAGCGGGTAAAGAAGGTACTGTAGCACATATCTGTAAAGAAAGCGGCGGTAAGATACGGGTTAAAAGCGGAACCATGAACGGCACTACCTGTTACAGCGGATATGTTACGGCTGCTTCAGGTAAAGTATATGCGGTATCGCTTATGGTAAATAAACACGAAGCTAAAAATAGAACGATTCAGCGTGTGCTTGAAAAAGTACTGCTTAAAGTGGCAGAGAATTAAAAAAAAGTGCCGGTTATTTAAACCTGCATTTTTTCTTTGTGCAGGTTTCGCCTACCACGCAATTGCTGCAGACAACAAAAATATTTTCGGCAAACTTTTGACTTACACTGCATCTTTTGCCTTTGATTTCAATTTCCATTAACGAGTCGTATTCCTGCTTGGCTAAGACCTTAATTTCTGTATTCAGCGCCAGACCTATTTTTACTACATACTGTAAAAAAGAAGAGGAATTATCTTTTACTGCGACCATGCGGCAGGTTGTGTCAACATCTATTTCCGACAGGGTATTTGTAAACTGAATTTTAATTTCACCACTGGAAGTAGGTATAACATCACCATGCGGGTCTAATGTTGGGTGCCCCAGAAACTTATCTAATTTTTCAATGAGTTTGGCGGATTGAATATGTTCCAGCTGTTCCGCAACTTCATGTATCTCATCCCAGGTGAATTCCAGCTTTTGAAATAAAAATGTTTCCCAAAGCCTGTGTTTACGTAAGATATCCGTGCCATATTTTTTCCCTTTAGACGTCAAAAAGATCTTTCCATATTTTTCGTATGAAACCAGGTTTTTATCCTTAAGCTTTTTAAGCATATCTGTTACCGTTGCCGGTTTTACCGATAGCAATGCTGCAAGCTCGTTTGTTCCGGCTCCTTCATTTTCTTCCTGGAGGGTGATTTTCAATAAAGCTTTGAGGTAATTCTCTTCGGTATAGGATAGCATAGTTATACAAATATATAAAAAATATGTAATAATAATTGTTAGGTAAGTCTAACTTTTATAATATTGTAACCATAACTAAAATATTAGATTAGGTGAACATTCGGATTGGTATATTAATGGTATTGTGGTTTTTCTTCTCAGCTGGAACAATTGTAAACGCTCAAACGTCAGGTATTCGCGGAAGAGTTAAGGCAGATAGTGTATCTGTAGAATATGCGTATGTACTGCTTAAGGAAACACCATTTGGTACAGTTACAGATTCTCTCGGTAATTACAGACTTGATGGTGTTCCCGCCGGAACATATATCGTTCAGGTACATTGTACCGGATATCAAAAGACGGAACGTAAAATTGTATTACTGGATAATATTGTTGTTTTAAATTTCAATCTGAAAGAAGATGAAAATACAAACGATATTGTAATCACAGGTGTTACGCGGGCAACACTGATCAGTGAAAATCCGGTATCAATTGTTTCTGTTTCGCCGCAGCAAATGGATCAGACAGTTGAAAGTAATGTGGTAGATGCATTGGTGAAAAACGCGCCCGGTGTTACCGCATTAAAGACTGGTCCCAACGTATCCAAACCATTTATCCGTGGTCTGGGATACAACCGTGTGTTAACGTTATACGATGGTGTAAGGCAGGAAGGTCAGCAATGGGGTGATGAACATGGGCTTGAAGTAGATGCCTACAACATACATAAAGCAGAGGTTATTAAAGGGCCGGCAAGTTTAATGTATGGTTCAGATGCTTTAGCTGGGGTGGTGAGTTTTATGCCCTATATCCCAGACCAGAATGATAGCACGCTGCACGGAAAATTCACTTCTGAATACCAAACCAACAACAACCTTATTGGTAACGGATTACAGCTTACATATAGCACCGCGCATTGGGTAGCTGCTGTTCGTGGCTCTTATCGCGCGGCAAAAAATTATCGCAACCAATATGATGGCAGGGTTTACAATACAGGTTTTGATGAAAAAAATGTTTCAGCCTTGCTTGGCTATAAGAATAGCCGAGGCTATTCACATATGAATATTACGCTGTATGATAACCTTCAGGGGATTCCCGATGGCAGCCGGGATTCTCTATCACGGAAATTTACCAAACAGGTGTATGAAGGAGCAGTAGACGACATTGCCAATCGTCCTGTAGTATCCGATAAAGAACTGAATGCCTATAAGCTTTCGCCTTTGCATCAGCACATTCAGCATTACCGCATCTACAACCACAGCTTTTACCGCTTGGGAAGGAGTGATCTGGATCTCTTATTGGCATTTCAGCAAAATATACGTAGAGAATACAATCACCCAACGCTGCCTCAGCAGGCAGGTTTGTTTGTGCGGCTCAACACCATTAATTACAGCCTGAGATATAACGCACCTGCATTTAAGAATATTGAAACATCCGTTGGTGTAAATGGTATGTCACAAAATAACATCAGTAAAGATGCGACCGATTTTCCCATTCCTGATTATTCTTTATTTGATATCGGTTCGTATCTGTATCTGAAATGGAAGCAGAACAAAACTACTATTAGTGGAGGCATACGCTATGATACGCGTAAATTGCACTGGAATGATGTGTATGTCAAATCAAATCCTGATACCGGGTTTGATTATATTTCAACGGATACAACGAATGCGTATTTGCAGTATCCGGCCTTCAATAAAACGTTTTCAGGCATCTCTGCTAGTATTGGTTTAACACATAAGTTATCTAAAAAAATAAACCTTAAAGTGAATATTGCCCGCGGATACCGCGCTCCAAGCATTACAGAACTTTCGTCAAATGGACTTGATCCGGGCGCACACATTGTGTATTTGGGAGATCGAAGTTTCAAACCTGAATTTTCATTACAGGAAGATATTGGGATAACAGGGGAGTTTAAAGATCTCTCTTTGTCGGCAAGCATCTTTAATAATACTATTCAGAACTACATCTATCTCACGAAACTTTTTGATGCAAACAATGATCCGATTGTAGACGATCAGGGCAATAAAACCTATCAATACAAGCAGGCGCTTGCAGCCTTATATGGGTTTGAAGCAACACTCAATATTCATCCGGAACGTATGAAAGGTTTTCTCTTTGAAAATGCTTTTGTATTGACCTATGGCTTTAACAGAGATGCCATTTACAAAGGACAGGGTGTGAATGGAGAGTATCTGCCGTTTATTCCTCCGATGAAATTGTACAGCAGTATGTCGGATAAAATTCAAACACGGTCACAGCTTTTTACATCAGTTACCCCGCGTATTGAACTGGAAGTAACAGGTTCACAAAACAGATATTTAAGCCTGGCAGAAACGGAAACATTCACCAAAGGATATGCCTTGCTGAACATTGGTATTTCAACAGACATCGCGTATGCAAAGAACAATACCATGCAGCTGTATGTTCAGGTAAATAATCTGTTAAACACAAGCTATCAGTCTAATATGAACCGGTTAAAGTATTTTGAATATTATTCACAAACGCCGAATGGCCGCACAGGTATTTATAATATGGGAAGAAATATAGCTGTAAAACTGGTTGTGAATTTTTAACGGAATGCATTTATATAAAAAAGGCTTGCTATAAAATAGCAAGCCTTTTTTATAAATGATGAATTAGAAATTTAGTTTTTCATTTTCTTTTTTCGGGAATAACCAGGAAGCCAATACAGAAAGACCCAAAGAAAGCACAACAAAAGATAATGCATATTTATGCGGAATCTCATACCAGGAGTGGATCAATAGTTTTACTCCAACAAAAGATAAAATTACAGCAAGTCCGTAATTGATATAATGGAATAACTTCATAACACTTGAAAGTGCAAAGTAAAGAGAACGTAAACCTAACAAAGCAAATACGTTTGATGTATATACAATAAACGTATCCGTTGTTATACCAAGGATTGTAGGGATGGAATCTACAGCAAAAACAACATCTGTACTTTCAACAATCAGCACAACAATAAAAAGGGGCGTGGCATATAAGATACCTTCTTTGCGGACAAAGAATTTATCTCCTTCATACGTCTTTGTTACGCGGATAAATTTATTGGTAAGTTTTAAAATAATATTGTTCTCCGGGTCAATCTCGTCGTCGTCGCTGGAGAACAGCATTTTTACACCTGTATACACCAGGAATATTCCTAAAATATATAAAAGCCAGTCAAAGTGTTCGATCAGTTCAATTCCAACAACAATAAATAACGCTCTTAAAACAAGGGCGCCAATAATTCCCCAGAATAATACTTTACGCTGATACTCAGAAGGTACCCTGAAATAGCTGAAGATAAGCATGAATACAAATAAGTTATCTACGCTTAAGGATTCCTCAATGATATAACCTGTAAAAAAGAGTTCTGCAGCTTCGCGGCCTTTCCAGTAATATACGAATATATTAAAGGCCATAGCCAATCCAACCCAGAATGCGCTCCATTGTAAAGCCGATTTTGTTGTAACGACTTTATTTCCTTTATTAAAAACGAATAAATCTAACGTGAGTAGCGTTAAAATACTAACATTAAAAATGATCCAAAATGAAGCTTCGTTGTTCATATATAAATTAAGGCCATGCCTGGTAAACCAACTACAATTATACTCTATTAATTTCTACCTACCATATAAATACGAAAAAAAAAGCAAAATAGATTCAACGGTCAGAATTTGAATCAGTTGTAATTTCTGCTGCTTTTTTAGCCCGATTACGCTCTTTTATATAGGTAACAACTACAGGTATCCAGGTTATAATGATGATGCCAAGAATTATATGTTCCAGATAATCTTTTGATTCCGGAACAACCTGTCCTAATAAGTAGCCGCCGTAAACAAGGCTCACCACCCAAAGTGTTCCGCCAATGATGTTATAAAGCAGGAATTTACCGTACGGATACCGGACGATACCAGAGAAAATTGGCGCAAAGGTACGGATAATAGGAAGGAAACGGGCCATGATTAAGGCTACGGCACCGTAACGGATAAAGAATGCTTCAGCAGCAAACATGTATTTTTTCTTAAAGAAAAGGGAATCATCTTTGGTAAAGAGCCTGCTTCCTGTTTTTTCCCCGAAAAAATATCCGAATAAACTGCCCAGATAGGCGGCTATGGAAATACTGATCAGCAGGGTTACAATAGGCACATCAAACTTACCTGTAGAAGACAATAAGCCGGTCGTAAACAACAAGGTATCGCCTGGTAAAAAGAAACCAAAGAATACGCCGTTTTCCGCAAAAATGATAAGGAGGATTAAAAATAATCCTCCTGTTTTAATGATTACCTCTGGATTGGTAATGTTATGGTATAATTCGAAAATGTCCATCTATATATTCATTCCTATTTGCAACAAGATATCCGGAAACAGACCAATCAGTACAACAAGTGCTGACATAATCGCAAGGATAACTGAAGTAAATCCGAATGCTGGGTTAGTTAATGTTGAAACTTCTTCACCGCTATACATAGCAATAATGGTTTTGAAGTAATAATACACACTGATTAATGAACCCAATATAGCAATTAAAACTAAGTAAATGTTACCCGCATGGATTACTTCGGTGAATAAATAAAATTTACCGAAAAAACCTGCTGCCGGAGGAATACCTGCTAAGGAAATTAAAGATAAAGATAATACAAATGCTAAGAATGGATTTGATTTACCTAAGCCGCTGAAATTTTCAACACGTGCATCACCTTTTGATTTTTCTACTACCTGAACAATATAAATAGCAATCAGGTTGGCTATTGCATAACCTGCTAAATAAACGAACAAAGATGTTTTAGCACTAATCGTTAAAATAGGGAAGACCATTAACATATAACCGGCCTGTGAAACCCCTGAAAATGCAAGCATACGTTTAACATTATCCTGGTAAGAAGCTGCTATGTTTCCTACTACAATTGTCAGCGCAGACAAACCTATTAAAGTATGAGATAAATAGGTAGGTACAGATTCAAAGATACTGTCCAGCATAAGGTAGAAGGCACCAAAAGCAGCAACCTTAACAAAGGTAGACATGAAAGCTGTAATGAATGTTGGTGCACCGCTGTATACATCCGGCACCCAGAAATGGAATGGTACCGCTGATACTTTAAAGGCAAACGCAATGGAAAGCAATGTAATCCCGATAAAGAATAACGGATCAGCAGAAGCAGTTTTTTCAATGGTTGCAAAATCAAATGATCCTGTAGCTCCGTAGATCAATGCGATACCTAATAACATGATACCCGTTGCAAATGAACCGAGGATAAAATATTTAATGGATGATTCAACAGAGTGCAGATCTTTTTTTCTGCTTCCGGCCAATATATATAATGGGATGGAAAGAATTTCAACACCCAGAAAAAGCATGGACATGTTGCTGAACGAAACCAGTACCAACCCACCAACTGTTGAAAATAAAATCAATGCATAATGATCTCCCTGATTGAATTCACCTGAGCTGTAAGAAGAGCGGAAAAGGATAAACCAGAATAGCGTTATTGTGATCAGTAAAGAACCGAATGCTACTGAGTAGTTATTGTGTACTAACATACCATAGTGTGTTTCCGGATTATTCCAGAATGTACAGGCATTGTAACCAAGTATTCCAATCAATGAAATAAGTATGATCGGGTAAATCAATTTCTTTAGACCAATGAATTCAGACATCATTGATAAAATACCTAATACAGATATAAGAATTATTGCGTTCATATTCCTTTTAATGTTCTACTTAGTTTGCAACAGGGATTGAATTATGTACCGAATGTAAAATTCCATTTACAGCTGGTTCCGTTAAATCTAAAATCAGATTCGGGAACAAACCAAGTACGAAAATTACGATCACTATTGGTATTAAAATGCTTTTTTCAAGGAGTGTTAAATCAACTACACCGTCGTATTCAGACCGTGCTTCACCAAGCATGATTTTCTGATACGAGCTTAACATATAAACAGCTCCCAGGATAATGGTTATACCTGCAACTGCAGCCAGATACGGATTGATATTAAAAATACCGACAAATAATAAGAATTCGCCAACGAAACCATTTGTTGAAGGAAGCGCAATACTTGCCATCATGATCACCACAAAGAATACGGCGAACTGCGGCATCTGATTTCTTAACCCGCCAAGTTTAGCTATTTCTAATGTTCCGGTACGGTTTAATAAAATTTCAACTACAAATAAAATTCCGACAACGTTTACACCGTGCGCCAGCATTTGTGCAATCACACCTTGTAAACCCTCAACTGAATTTGTGAATAAACCTGCTGCGATCAAACCAACGTGTGCAATCGATACATAAGCAATAAGCGTTTTGTAGTTTGATTGTTTAATAGCAATAATGGATGCATAGATAATACCGATTATGGCAAGTAACATCGCTAACCAGCCCCAGTCCATTAATGCCGTAGGAAGCACAGGTAAGATCCAGCGGATCACGCCATAAATACCCATTTTTAACATGATACCGCTTAATAACATGGTACCTGCTACTGGTGCACTTGTATAGGTAGACGGCTGCCAGGTATGGAGCGGGAATACAGGCATCTTAATACCAAACGCTAAAAACAGCGCAGCGAATATCCATACCTGTTCGCAGGTAGTTAAAGATGTATTGTAGATGTTTTCCATTGCAAATGATTTTACCGGAGCAACGGAATACAAATAGATAATTGCCGCCAGCATAATCAAGCTACCAAACAATGTGTAAATGAAAAATTTAAACGTTACAAATTTACGGTTTTCATCACCCCACAATAAACAGATGAAGTAGATAGGTATTAATGCTAATTCCCAGAAAATGTAGAAAAGAAATAAATCTTTTGATGTGAATACACCAATCAATGCAGACTGCATAATAAGTGCCAGCACATAAAAGCCTTTTTTATTTTTTAATGAACCGGATAAAGAAGCCAGCAATATAAGCGGTAATAAGAAGGTGGTTAATAAAACCAATGCCAGACTTATACCATCCATACCCACGGCATAATTAATATTTAATGTGCTGATCCATGGCAGAACTATTTCATAGTTCCAGCCTGCTGCTGCATCAAAATTAACGTAAGCGAAAATGCCTAATGCAAATTCAATAAGAGTTGCTATAATCCCTATTGCCGGAGCCATACGTTGACCAGCAATAAATACGATTAATGCTGCAACAAGAGGGAAGAATATTAAAAGCGTCGTAATCATGTCTGACAGATGTATTACAGTACTAAGTTGATAAATAAGATAACTACAATTCCAATCACCATAAAGATGGCGTATGTGTTTACATCACCAGACTGGATATAACGAATTGTTTTGCCGCTCCACTGAACAGATTTTCCGGAGAAGTTTACAATCCTGTCAATGAATTGTTTTTCAATGAACGTACTTGTAAAATCAGATAAGAAAGCAATCGGTTTTACAATGATGGTATCATATAGCTCATCTACATAGAACTTATTGTATGAAAGTTTATCGATAAATGAAAGCTCGGCTTCAGACGATGGCGGTAATGTCTTTTTAGAAACATATAACACATATGTTGTTATGATAACCAACACAACCAATACCAATGCAGAACCCATAAGTACGAATTCAGTTTCAGCTGAAAGGTGAGAGGCTGCTGGCAAAGCAATGTTTGCACCAGCTAAATAATGGCTGAACCAGTTGCTGCCTTCGTGTACAAATACGTGCGGGATTTCAATGAAACCACTTACTACTGTCAGTAATGCCAGCACCATCAATGGGATTGTCATTAACAACGGAGACTCATGCAGATGTTCTTTCTGATGCGTTGTTCCTCTGAATTCACCGAAGAATGTAAGGAATAACATTCTGAACATATAGAATGTAGTTAACAAGGCAGCGAAAACACCTAAGCCCCATTTAAGCGGACTGGATTCAAACGCTAAAGCAAGGATCGCATCTTTTGAGAAGAAACCTGCAAGCGGAGGAATACCGGCAATCGCTAATGTTGCAATGATGAATGTGATAAAGGTGATCGGGAGTTTTTTCATTAAACCACCCATCTTACGGATATCCTGCTCGCCGCCCATTGCGTGAATAACACTGCCCGCACCCAAGAATAACAATGCCTTGAAGAAAGCATGTGTTGTTACATGGAATACACCCGCAGAATAACCTCCAAGGCCAATAGCCATAAACATGAAACCTAACTGACTCACGGTTGAATACGCCAATACCTTTTTGATATCGGTTTGTGTTAAACCAATTAACGCGGCTAAAATCGCAGTACCTGTACCAACTACATAAATAATATCTAACGTGCATGGTGCCATGCTGTACAGAATGTTTGAGCGGGCAATCATGTAGATACCTGCAGTAACCATGGTAGCCGCGTGGATCAATGCTGAAACAGGAGTAGGGCCTGCCATCGCATCCGGTAACCAGGTATAAAGCGGGATCTGAGCACTTTTACCCATCGCACCTACAAATAATAACATCGTGATTGCGAAAATAATACCGGATGGTTCATTCGGATTTATAATCTTTAATGCCTGATCAAAAACTACGCTGTATTCAAGACTTTTGAACTGGTTGTAGATTAAAAGCATACCAAGCAGGAATCCCAGATCTCCGATACGGTTCATGATAAAAGCTTTTTTAGCCGCATCATTGTATGCCTGATTTTTAAACCAGAACCCGATCAGTAAATAGGAGCAAAGACCTACGCCTTCCCAGCCGGTAAACATCACTACATAGTTTGACCCCATTACCAGCAAAAGCATGGAGAATACAAACAAATTCAGGTAAGAGAAATAGCGTGTCACACCTTCATCGTCGTGCATGTAGCTGATTGAATACACATGTATTAAAAAGCCAACACCCGTAATGATCGACATAAACCAAACAGATAGATTATCTATCTGAAAAGATAACGCAAGCTTCAGATCACCAACATGAATCCAGTCAAATACGGTTACAGTAGTAGCTGTTAAATCGCCGCCTGCAGCTTTGCATAACAATGTTAAAACAATAGCAAATGAACCTAACATCATTGCACTGGCAATATAGCCGGAAGCAGATTTAGGTATGTGTTTATTAAATAAGCTTAATATCAGAAAGCCAAGTAGAGGTAGCGCTGGTATTAGCCAAACAAATTCCATCATGATACAATTATACTTTTAATTACCACTTGAGTTTCTTTAAACTATCAATATTGATTGATCCAAGGTGTCTGAATATCATGACAAGGATCGCTAAACCAATAGTGATTTCTGCGGCTGCAACAGCCATGATAAAGAATACAAACACCTGACCGGACTGGTCATTGTGCAATGCAGAAAAATAAACCATCAATAAGTTTACAGAATTCAACATTAACTCGATGCACATGAACATGACCAGTATGTTTCTCCGGTACAATACGCCAAAAGCACCCAAAGAAAATAGTATGCTACAAAGGATTAAATATTCAGACATAACGTTTAGTTATTAATAATCTTTTAAATCTTTTTTACCCAACATTACTGCACCGATCATGGCAGAAAGGAATAATACAGATGTGATTTCAAAAGGGAGGATAAATTGATTGAATAAAATTTTACCCAATTCCTGCGCACTGCCGAAGTTGTGATCAAGCTTTGACATATCAATGCTTCCTACCTGATATCCTTTTAGCAGATAAACCAGAGAGATCAATAATAAGCCGCCCGAAACACATGCAGCCAGTTTACTAAGGAACGGTTTATTCGGCTGAGCCGCCGCATCGTTTAAGTTCAGCATCATGATTACAAACAGGAACAATACCATGATGGCTCCGGCGTAAACAATGATATTAACGACTGCTAAAAAGTCCGCAGATAACAATAGCATATGACCGGTAATACAGCAAAATGTAATTACCAATGACAATACGCTATATACAGGATTTTTAGAAAGGATCACGAACAATGCACTGCATAGCGTAATTCCAGATAAGATATAAAATAAGATATTACCCATTGTGATTTCTGTGAATGCTTATTTTTTATATGGTTTGTAAGTCTTAGGATGGGCACTGGTTCCCAGTGGCTGTACCAGTTTATCTTTACCATAGATAAAGTCCTTGCGGTTGTATTGCGCAGGCACTAATTCTTCCGTAAGGTAAACGGCATCCTTCGGACAAGCTTCTTCGCATAAGCCACAGAAGATACATCTCAGCATGTTGATCTCATACAAAGAAGCATATTTTTCTTCTTTGTATAAATGCTCTTCGCCTTTTTTACGTTCATCGGCAATGATCGTAATTGCTTCTGCCGGACAAGATACGGCACATAACCCGCAGGCTGTGCAGTTTTCTCTTCCTTGTTCGTCTCTTTTCAGAATATGCTTGCCTCTGTATACAAAAGCAAATTCACGTTGTACTTCCGGATACTGAATAGTAGCCTTCTTTTTAAAAAGGTGGGAAAGCGTAATCATCATTCCGCTTACGATGGAAGGGATATATATCCTTTCCATGAAGGTCATCTTTTTATCTACAACTACTTTGGATCTGTTTGTTAATTGCATGGCTTTTTAACTTAGAATAACAATATACATGCACCAGTAATAATAATATTTATGATAGCCATCGGAATCATAATCTTCCAACCAAGATTCATTAGCTGATCATAACGGAAACGTGGTAATGTCCATCTAACCCACATGAATAAGAATATGAATAAGACGATTTTTGTAAAGAAGAACAGCGTACCTAAAATGGTTACTGTATTCTGATCTAAACCAAGTGTTTCGATATACGGAATATCATACCCGCCGAAGTAGAATGCACTCATTACGGCAGAAGAGATAAACATGTTGATGTATTCTGCGAATAAGTACAACCCTAATTTCATGGATGAATATTCTGTATGATATCCGCCGATAAGTTCCGCTTCACATTCAGGTAAGTCAAATGGAGTTCTGTTGCATTCTGCGAATGAACATACCATAAAGATGAAGAAACCCAATGGCTGATAAACAATGTTCCACCAATCTGTTGTCTGCTGCTGAACAATTTCACCGATACTTAATGTTCCTGTTGTCATTACTAAAGCAATGATGGATAAACCCATTGCAATTTCATAACTGATCATTTGAGAAGAAGCCCGTATAGCACCCATTAAAGAGAACTTATTATTAGAAGCCCAGCCACCGATCATTACACCGTATACACCAATCGATACAACAGCGAAAATATAAAGCACACCAATATTGATGTCTGTTACCTGCAGCGCTATCTGATCGCCGCCGATCTCCAGATAACTTCCCCATGGAATAACCGCTCCTGTTAAACAGGCAGTCATCATGGCAATAGAAGGCCCAAGGATAAACAGTGCTTTGTTTGCAGAAGAAGGAATAATCTCTTCTTTCATAAAGAATTTAACACCATCTGCCAACGGCTGTAGCAAACCAAATGGCCCCGCTCTATTCGGGCCGATACGGTCCTGAAGTAACGCTGAAACTTTACGTTCTGCGTATGTACTGTACATTGCTATTACCAGCGATATGGTAAAAACGGCAGTAACAATGATTGTTTTTTCAAGTAAAAACTCAACGGGTATTTCCATATCCTATTTTCTTCGGTGCTTCAACTTTAATTCCTTTTTGATATTTATTCAATGAAATAACGGAATGGCGATCGATTGCTCTCGGCCCGTCAATTACCCAATCAGTGATTTTTTTATGTTCGAAACGGCAGTCGTTACAGATCCATTCCTCCAGTTCGCCATATTTATCTTTCCGGCCTGTAACACGGTATACTTCATTGTCGCTTAACCATACAGTTGTTTTACCACTGCACTTCGGACAATCTCTGTGCGCTTCCATTGGTTTCACAAACCACACACGTGATTTGAAACGGAATGTTTTATCTGTTAATGCGCCAACCGGACATACATCAATAACGTTTCCGGAGAAATCATTATCAATTACATTTTCAATATAAGTAGAGATCTCAGCTTTGTCGCCACGGAACATGATACCATGTACACGCTTATCTGTGATCTGATCTGCAGTAAACACACAACGGTAGCAAAGAATGCAGCGTGTCATATGTAACTGGATCTTGTCGCCGATATCAATGCGGTCAAATTTTCTGCGTTCCTCTTCGTAGCGGGAACGTGCAGCTCCGTGTTCGTAAGATAAATCCTGTAAGTGACATTCACCTGCCTGATCACATACCGGGCAATCCAGCGGGTGGTTGATCAATAAGAATTCGACCACACTTTTACGTGCTTCAATTACTTTAGGTGATGTTAAGTTTTTTACTACCATCCCATCCATGATAGGAGTAGAGCAGGATGCAACCAACTTAGGCATCGGACGCGGATCTTTTTCAGATCCTTGAGAAACTTCAACCAGACATGTTCTGCATTTACCACCGCTCCCTTTTAGTTTGGAGTAGTAGCACATGGCAGGAGGAACAAGCGAACCGCCAAGTTGTCTGGCAGCATTCAGGATTGTTGTTCCCGGCGCTACTTCGGTTGTTTCTCCGTCTATTGTTATTTTGAACAGTTGTGACATAATGTGAGCCTCGATTAAACTGTTACAGTTTTATAATTTGGAAGATGTGCCTTACGGCTGTCTTTTACTAAACTAGCGTGTGTAACGTGATATTCAAATTCATCGCGGAAGTGACGGATAGCAGCAGCTACAGGCCATGCCGCAGCATCACCCAACGGACAGATGGTATTTCCTTCAATTTTTGAAGCAATTTCAACCAATAGGTCGATATCATGCATGTGACCATGACCGAATTCTAAACGGTGCAGGACTTTTTCCATCCATCCTGTGCCTTCGCGGCAAGGGCTGCACTGTCCACATGATTCATGGTGATAGAAGCGAGCCAGTGTCCATGTGTTATGAACGATACATGTGGTTTCATCCATAGCGATAAATCCGCCTGAACCTAACATCGTACCGGTTGCAAAACCTCCGTCTGATAACGATTCATAGCTCATTAAACGTGCTTCACCGGCAGCGTTTCGCATGAATAATTCAGCAGGAAGAATCGGTACCGAAGAACCTCCGGCAATCACGGCTTTCAATTCGTGACCTTTGCGGATACCGCCGCAATATTCATCTGAATTTAAAAACTCATCAACAGGTAACCCCAGGTCAATTTCATAAACACCAGGTCTGTTTAAATGACCACAAGCTGAAATTAATTTAGTACCGGTACTTTTTCCAATCCCTAACTTTGCGTACTCATCACCACCCATATTAATGATCGGCGTTACGGTAGCAAGTGTCTCAACATTGTTTACAACCGTAGGGCAGTTGTAAAGACCAGAGATGGCAGGGAAGGGAGGTTTGATACGCGGGTTTCCACGCTTACCTTCCAGTGATTCGATCAATGCCGTTTCTTCACCGCAGATATACGCGCCGCCACCATTATTTACATAGATCTCAAGATCAAATCCCGAACCTAAAATATTTTTACCAAGGAAGCCGGCGTTCTTGGCTTCAGCGATTGCTTTTTCAAGAATACCAACGATCCATTTATATTCACCACGGATGTAGATGTAGGTACTGTTAGAACCAAGGGAATAACTGGATACAATCAATCCTTCAATTAAAATATGAGGATTTTTTTCCATCAGGTATCTGTCCTTGAATGTGCCCGGCTCGCTTTCATCGGCGTTACATACCAGGTATCTCGGGTTATTGGATTTGCGGTCCAGGAAACTCCATTTCATACCTGTAGGGAAACCGGCGCCACCACGGCCACGAAGTCCGGACTTCTTAACCTCCTCCATAACATCGTCAGGAGACATTGTCTTTAAAGCCTTTTCTACTGCTCTGTAACCACCCTTCGAACGATACACCTCATAGGTTTCGATTCCGGGTACATTGATGTGTTCAAGTAGTAATTTTGTAGCCATTAGATTGCGTATTTTTTAAATGGATCAAAATCCGGCTGACCGAATACTTCGATGATTTTATCAATCTTTTCTTTCGTCAGATTTTCGTAATAATAGGTTCCGATCTGAGCCATTGGAGCTGTACCGCATGAACCCATGCATTCTACCGCTTTAATGGTGAATCTGCCATCAGCACTTGTCTGATTCAGTTTAATTCCAAGTTTGTCTTCCGTATATTCGATCAGTTCCTCAACACCGTTTAGGCAGCACGGCCCTGTCTGACAAAATTCAAACATGCACTTGCCAACCGGCTTTAAGTTGTACATGGAGTAGAACGAAGCTACTTCATATACTTCAATCGGAGTGATATCTAAAAGGGAAGCAACATAATCCATAAGCGGGGCAGGAAGCCAGCCGCCTAACTCATCCTGTGCCATATGCAACACGGGCAATAACGCTGATTTTTGTCTGCCTTCCGGATAACGTGCTTTCATCTCCTGAATTTTTTTCAGGCTTGCTTCAGAAAACTGGAATTGCTGTTGTGTTTGTTCCATCCGTTTATATAATTAAGCGTCCATTTCACCTGCAATCAGGTTCAGACTACTCATTGTAACTACTGCATCAGAAATTAATTGACCTTTGATCATTTCAGGATATGCCTGGTAATAGATAAAGCAAGGTCTGCGGAAGTGTAAGCGGTAAGGTGTCCTACCGCCATCGCTTACTAAATAATAGCCTAATTCACCATTGGCTCCTTCAATCGAATGGTACACTTCACCTTTCGGAATTTCAGTTTCACCCATTACAATTTTAAAGTGGTAGATCAATGCTTCCATCTGTGAATACACATCTTCTTTGGGAGGAAGATAAAAGTCCGGCACTTCAGCATGGAATACGCCTTTGGGTAACGCTTTGATTTTTTCCATCGCCTGACGGATGATGCTTAAGCTTTCCCACATTTCTTTGTTACGAACCATGAAGCGGTCGTATGTATCACCATTGATACCAATAGGTATTGTAAAATCAAAGTCCTGATACGAGCTGTATGGTGAGGTAACGCGTACATCGTAATCAACACCTGCGGCACGTAAGTTCGGGCCTGTGAAGCCGTAGTTTAAGGCACGTTCAGCCGTGATGCCACCGGTACCGATTGTTCTGTCCATGAAAATCCGGTTTCTGTTAAACAGGTTTTCAAATTCAGTCAATACAGCAGGGTAGTCTGCCAGGAACTTATCTATTTTGCGCATTGCGATGTCGTTGAAATCTCTTTCAAAGCCACCAATACGACCCATGTTTGTTGTTAAACGTGCACCACAGATCTCTTCAAATATTTCATAGATCTGCTCACGTGATTGCATAATGTATAGGAAACCGGTGAAGGCTCCGGCATCAACACCTAAGATCGAATTACAGATCAGGTGATCCGCAATACGTGATAATTCCATAATTACCACCCGCATGTATTCTACGCGTTTAGGTAATTCAATACCTGCAAGCTTTTCAACCGTCATGTGCCAGCCCATGTTGTTCAATGGAGCCGAGCAATAATTCATACGATCGGTAAGCGTTGTGATCTGATAGAATGCCCTGCGTTCTGCAATCTTTTCAAATGCTCTGTGAATATAACCAACTGTTGGTACTGCATCAACAATGCGTTCACCATCCATTTTTAGAATATTCTGAAATACGCCGTGTGTGGCAGGGTGGGTAGGACCTAAATTTAACGTAGTTAAATGGTCATTATCCATGTGGTCGATTTCCTGCTTATTTCCGCCTGTAGTGATCATGTGTATATCAATTATCTACCAAAGAAAGAATCATCTTTATCGTGACGTGTTGGATCTTCCAACGCGTATTCTTTTCTCATCGGGTGGTATCCTAAATCATCTACATTTAAAATGCGGATC
Source organism: Cytophaga hutchinsonii ATCC 33406 (assembly GCF_000014145.1). Taxonomy (NCBI): domain Bacteria; kingdom Pseudomonadati; phylum Bacteroidota; class Cytophagia; order Cytophagales; family Cytophagaceae; genus Cytophaga; species Cytophaga hutchinsonii. The sequence continues at coordinate 1,603,828 of NC_008255.1, forward strand.
AGATTTGGGTGACCGGTGAATATAATCCCGAAGAAATCATAGGTCTCTCTTTCCATCCAGTTTGCTGCCTGAAAAAGCGTTGTTGCCGAATCAATATACGGATCTGCTTTAGGAAAGAATGCTTTTACGCGGATACGGATATTCTCAGGTAAATTATGCAGGTGGTAAACAACACCTAATAAATCTTCGCCCTGAGGATAATGAACACCCGTAAGGTCAGTTAAAAAAGTAAAACCTAAGGATGCTTCACTGTAAAGAAAATTCAACACATTCATGTTGTAGCTTCTTTCAATAGTAATGGTAAGCATACCATACGATTCCTCTGTAGAAATTATTTTATCGCCGAAACGATTGATAAGAGAATCTATGATGTGTTGATTTGTAAGTGTTCCCATGGAAGTGCTTGAATTATTCTTCAATCTCGTATTTAGCAAGTAATGCTTTGTATTCAGGAGATTCGCGTCTGCGAAGTGATTCCGTTGATGCCAGATCCTGCACACGCATTAAGCCTTGTATAATCTGTTCAGGACGTGGGGGACAGCCCGGAACATACACATCCACCGGAATAATTCTGTCGATGCCCTGAAGTACGCTGTAGGTGTCGAAGATACCACCGCTTGATGCACAGGCACCAACCGCTACAACCCATTTTGGTTCTGCCATCTGTTCGTACACATGACGAAGTACCGGACCCATTTTTTTTGCAATGGTTCCCATTACTAACAAGACATCCGCCTGACGGGGAGAGAAGCTTGGACGTTCAGCACCAAAACGCGCAATGTCGTATGTAGATGCCATTGTAGCCATGAATTCAATTCCGCAACAAGACGTTGCAAACGGTAGCGGCCACAAAGAGTTTTTCCGTGCTAAACCGATTACTGAATCTAATGATGTGGCAAAGAAACCCGGACCTTCCAGTCCGTCTGGTTTTTCTTCTATTTTTATATCACTCATATTCTGGATGCGTTTGGGTCTATTTTACCTACTTAAACAAACAATTGAATAAAAAGGTTGTTATTCCCAATCTAAAGCTTTTTTCTTGATAACGTAGATGAATCCAATTAATAACGAAGTCATAAACAGAAGCATTTTTACAAAACCTTCCCATTTATTAACAGCTTCAGCGAAATAATTAAAGTTTACAGCCCATGGATAGAAGAAAATTACTTCCACATCAAACAGTACAAACAAGGTTGCTACTAAAAAATATTTGATGGAGAACTGTACCCGGGCATTGCCTACCGGATCTAAACCTGATTCAAAGGCATCTAATTTCTTTTTTGATTTTACTTTTGGACCTAATAACCAGCTTGATAATAAGGTTACAGAAATAAAACCAAGAGTCACCATTAATTGAATGGCGATAGGAAGATATTCAGCGTATTTATTGTTCATAAGAAGTTGGGCCTGATACTATACTTCTACATATAATAATCCATCAAAAATATGTAAATTCAGTCAAAAAAAAAGGTTTTTAGCTTATTTATAATGTTTCTAAACGTCAATGTTTATAACCCTCGGTTTTCATACATATTGGTAAAAAACTGTTTTTATTCTGTGCTGAATTATCTGCGTTCTAGCCTTATTTTATGAATGGGATACATATAAAGTAATCCATTAAAATTGTATATTTGTATTAAACATCTTAATTGGTTGTAACATAACAGCCTATTAATACTTCAATGATCTTATTCTATATTTGCGTTACCCTTTTTCTCGTTATTTTAAATGGTTTTTTTGTTGCCGCCGAATTTGCCATTGTAAAAGTCCGTTCCTCACAACTGGAAGTTAAAGCTGCAACGGGCAACTCCCGGGCGCAGGTTTCTTTAACGATTCTTGAAAATTTAGATGCCTATTTATCTGCTACTCAATTTGGTATTACTTTAGCCAGTCTCGGATTAGGCTGGGCAGGAGAGCGGGTTGTAATGCCTTTGGTGCTGATTGTGTTTGACCTGATGTCAATTTCATTGCCGGAATTATACATGCATGAAATTTCGATTGTTATCTCATTTACATTCATAACAATCATGCACATTGTTTTTGGGGAGCTTGCCCCTAAGTCAATTGCTATTCAGCGTGCAGAAGATGTTACATTAGCCATCGCCTATCCATTAAAAGCTTTTTATCTGATTTTCAAACCATTTATCTTTTTATTAAATGGCTTTGCTACATTCATCCTTAAGATCTCCGGATTCGCCAGTGTTGGAGAAAAAGAACTGCATTCAGCGGAAGAACTTGAATTACTTATTGATCAGGGGAAAATGAGTGGTGCATTGAATCCAAATGAGCATCAGCTTATTAAAAATGTCTTCGGCTTTATTGATGTTACCGTTCGCCAGGTTATGACGCCGCGTACCAGCATCAACGCAATTGATATTGATCTGCCGTTGGAATATGTGTTGAATAAAATAGTAAATGAAGGGTATTCAAGGCTACCTGTATATAAAGACAACATCGATAATATAATAGGTATTTTATATACCAAAGATCTGTTGAAGATGATGAATAAAGGGGAACAGATTAAGCTGCAGTCAGCCATGCGGCAGCCATACTTTGTTCCTGAAACAAAAAAAATAAATGAACTGCTCAAAAATCTTCAGGCTAAGCATTTACACATGGCTATTATTATAGATGAGTTTGGTGGTGTATCCGGAATCACTACCATTGAGGATATCATTGAAGAACTGGTCGGTGAAATTCAGGATGAGCATGATGATGAAGCACCTGTTGTAGAACAGGTTTCAGCGAATGAGTTTGTGGTAAATGCGCTCGCAAACATACAGGATGTGAATGAATGGTTACCTGTTCCGTTACCCGAAGGACCTGAATACGATACCTTAGCCGGCTTACTCATTAAGATCTTTACACGGATTCCGGATTTAAGTGAAAAACTAACGTTTGAAGGATATCAATTCACAATTTTGAAGAAAAATAAACAAAGCATTTTACTGGTTAAAGTCCATAAACTGGAAGAAGAAGCGCAATAAACGCAAAATTATACTAAATAATTACTCAATGAGATAGTATTTAACTATCTCATTTTTATTTGATTATGAAATATTGTATTTTTTTACTAAAAAATAGTACTGTAATATTATCATAATTAAACTTCTTTTTATTATATTCGTATAGGTTAAAGGTTGAATATTTAAACAGAAATTGTAGATGGTAAAGAATTTTGTAGCCTTCGGAATACTATTAAGTGTATTTTTATCTTCAAGTTCATTTGTATCAAACAACCCCACAATTAATAAGAAGGGGACATTTACATATTATATCAATGGGAAACCATTTGTTATAGAAGGTATAACCGGCAGCTATAGAAAAATAACCGGTGGTGAATATCAACTTTCTTTTAGCAATGACCGTTTCATAAAATTCACCTTTATGAATCCCGTACAACAATCTAAAATAGATTTATCTCAGCAGAGCAGAGCTGCTTATATCCGATACGAAGATCCTTCAACCAGCTTAATTGGAAAACCTTCAACAGGTTATGTTCAGTTAGATAAGATCGACGAAAACAATAAAGTTGTATCCGGCACATTTGAAATGGCATTACGTGTAGTAATGAATGACGGTACCATTAAAAATATTACTGTCTCTGAAGGCAGACTAAACGAGATTCCGATTGTATACAAACAATAAAAAATATTTTTAAAAATTAACCGTATAATATAGAAGTCCTCATGCTGATAAGCGTGAGGACTTTTTTATTTAAGTAAAACTTGTTAGATGTACACTGACAAATACTATTATTATTCCGATGTACTGTATAAGTATATATTGAAAGCATTTTGACACCATGGGGGCCAAATGCCTATAGAAAAAATAATATTGCGCGTATTTTTTTAATTCAATCTTAGCCATAGCGCAATCTTTTTATTTGTTACTTTAAACTCTGGTCTCCCGCAGAAAATAAAAAACCAATCGGAGTATCTATATCATACAGCCACTCATAACCTTTTGACTCTTTGTTGCAGAAAGGTTCCAGCAGTCTGACCATATTTTTATATCCCGCAGTTGTAAGGTCGCAATAGAGATGCTTGCCAACAACCTCTTCAATACCCAGATCTTCTGCTGCGATTCGTAGCGTAAACAAACAGTTGACAGATTCAACAAAATCTAATGTATGTACATCCAGCGCTTTCTTTTCAGTCAGTACAACTTGTTGTACAGCATCTCTGAAAGCACGTGCCTGCGCGGAATTAAAGTCTGATAAACGAACGGCATGTTCATCAAATTCATTGATCTGATATAGAAATTCCAATTTCATAGGTGTATGGACGTATTGCTATACGCCCGGATTAAGATGTATTGCATACGCCCAGATTAAGATGTATTGCATACCCGGGCATATGCAATATGCCCGGCTACCAGTATTTATTTGGTATCAGGTAATTTTTTACATAATCTTTAATACCTTCTTCCAGGGTATGGAATGTATCCGTATAGCCAATGCTTTTAAGTTTGCCCATATTGGCTTCTGTAAAGTATTGATATTTATCACGGATATCTATGGGCGTATCAATGAAAGAAATATTTTCCGTTACCTCCATATTTTTAAACGTATTTTTGGCAAGATCAAGGAATGTTCTGGCTGTACCGCTTCCTAAGTTATAGATGCCGCTGTTTTTGCGGTGATTCATCAGGAAGATGATTACGTTGCAGACATCTTTCACATACACAAAGTCACGCATCTGTCCGCCATCTGTATATTCTGCTTTGTGTGAACGGAACAATTTCATCTTTCCGGAATTTTTTATCTGATGAAACGCATGGAAGATCACCGAAGCCATTCTGCTTTTATGATATTCATTCGGTCCGTAAACGTTAAAGAATTTTAAGCCTGCCCAGAAGAATGGTTGTTTCTCCTGTTGTAATGCCCAGATATCAAAATCATTTTTAGAATCACCATATGGATTCAATGGTTTTAATTGCGGGATTTTCTGCTCATTATCATCGTAGCCAAACTCACCATTACCATACGTTGCAGCAGAAGAAGCATAGACAAGGGGTATCTGATACTTGATACAGGCGTTCCACATGTTTTTTGAATAGGCAACATTCAGTCTGTCAAAGATTGCTTTGTCGAATTCAGTTGTATCAGTGCGTGCGCCTATATGAAAGATGAATTCAACATGTTTGTTGTTTTTATCCAGCCAATCGAAAAAATCATCACGGTCCACATACTCCTGAATCTTTTTATTTTCCAGATTCTTTTTCTTTTCGGGATTTTCAAAATGATCTACTGCAACGATAAAATTAAAATTCAACTCATTTAAGCGTTGAATTAAGCAGCTTCCGATAAATCCAGCCGCACCTGTAACAACCATCATAAGACTTCGTGATTATATTCAAATATTTGGCTTAAATTTACTAATTATTTTCTGAACCGATGAGATATTCTATTTACTTGTGCATACTTTTTGTTCTTTCAATACTATCCTGCAACTCAAAGCAGGAGGATCGTGTAATTGAATCATTCTATGTGCGTAAAGATGATCTGGGCAGGAATGTCAGCATTTCTGTCAATCCGAAAAGAATTCTGAGTCTTACACCTTCCATAACCGAATTAGTATATACGTTCTCAGATACTTCTAGATTAATAGGGCGTTCCGTATGGTGCGATTACCCGGCAGGTGTAAAAGTTATTCCTGCTGTAAACAATTATCCATTAGATATAGAAGGCGTTGTACGTTTGAAGCCGGATTTGATTTTGGTTAAACAGGGGATGATCAGTGTACAGGAACTGGACAAGCTGGAGCAACTGCATCTGGCTGTTTATGTGCAGAAATATGATCTGCTGAATGAAATATATGCCAGCACGAAAACACTTGTTGAGATTACAAAAGGGGATTCTGCAACATATAAACATTGGCTAACATCCATGCAGTCCGATACTATGCATACATCTGTACAGCATGCGAAAACATGCCTGGCAGTTACATCTGTTTCACCTATTTATGTATTTGGTAAAACAACATTTGTTTCAGAATTGATTGAACAGGCCGGTGGTAAAAATTGTGTTGAAACCATTCAAAGTGCTTATCCGACGGTAGATGTAGAATATATTTTGCGGGCAAATCCGGATGTTTTTATTTTTAATTCAACCGATCAGCAGAAGCTTTTTTTTGAAACCTATCCGTTGCTTAAACAATGCAAAGGCTACATTACGAACCAGCTGTTTGTGATCGATGATTCTATTATGAGCAGGCCGGGTATCAGACTACCGATACTTAAAGATTCACTTGTTTCCATATTATCAAAATGAAGCAAGCCATCCTGTACATAGCCGCACTGTTGGTTGTTGTTTTTCTGCTCGCTGCAGGAACCACGCTAGATGTAAAAACGATTCATGCATTGCCTAAAGCAATGTTTCAATTTGACAGCAGTTCTATGAACAATGTAATCTGGATCGAATTGCGTATGCCAAGATTGTTATTAGCACTTTTAACCGGATCGGCCCTGGGTTTATCCGGCTATCTGATGCAGGTACTTGTACGCAATCCATTGGCAGACCCTTATGTATTGGGCAGTTCAGCCGGAGCATCGTTGTTTGCAGCCGTATTTTATATCTGGCTGGCGCCGGGTTTCGCGAGTTTATCCGTTTTGCTTGTGTTAACATTTGCCGGAGCATTCGGTACAAATATCGTCTCGTTATTTCTTTCAACCGTTAACGGACGGATCGTGCCATACCGGATGATACTGGTAGGTATTGCCATATCCAGTTTAGCCATTGCCTTACTTTCATTAATGCTTTATACATCCGGTGCAGACCAGTCCTGGAAAAATATTATCTTCTGGACATTCGGTTCTTTTCAAACAGCAAGCTGGGAAAAAGTTGCTGTAATGGCAGGCATTGTATCTGCGCTCATACTCCTGTCAATGCTGTTTTTCAACGCATTCCAGATCATGGAACTTGGTGAAGAAAATGCAAACAGAATAGGTGTACCCGTTCAGCGCTACCGCATTGTATTGTTACTGCTTTCATCCATGCTTACGGGAGCGGCGGTAAGTATGGTCGGCCCCATCGGTTTTATAGGTTTGATCATGCCGCATATGGTGCGTATTCTTTTTAACTACAGACAGACACGTGCATTCATCCTTGTACTGTGTTATTTATCAGGAGTATTTTTAATGATCTGTGAAATGCTTTCGAGTCAGTTGTTTCCGCCGCAAGGCATACCAGCCGGCATATTGATGTCCTTGATTGGTGTACCATTCTTCCTGTACTTATTGTTAAAGACCAGCGATAAAAACATCTGATATGTTAGCTACAATTGCTACCTTTGTATGAGGAAAAATCAATGCCGTTATGATCATATACGTATCCAGACAAGAACATTTTAACGCAGCACACAAACTATATAATCCGGCCTGGTCGGAGGAAAAAAATGCTGAAATGTTTGGGCCATGTGCAAATTCAAACTGGCATGGCCATAATTTTGATTTGATTGTTACAGTAAAAGGTGAGCCGAGCCCTGACACAGGGTTTGTCATTGACCTTAAAAAATTAAGCACCCTGATCCGTGAAAAAGTAACGGATAAAGTAGATCATAAAAATCTGAATCTGGATGTAGATTTTATGATCGGAAAAATGGCCAGTACAGAAATACTGGCGTATGAATTCTGGAAGATACTTGAACCGCATATCACAACACTTTCTGATGGCAGAGGTAAGCTGCATTCAATCAAATTGTATGAAACACCACGCAACTACGTGGAATATTTCGGCGAGTAAGTACAAAAAATAAAGACAACAAGTTCAGGGACATATACGTATATGATCCTTTTAACCTGCTACTATGAAATATTATTTAATCTGTGGTGAACGTTCCGGTGATTTACACGCATCTAATTTAATCAAGGCATTAAAAACAAAAGATGCTGAAGCTAAAATTCGTGGGATAGGCGGCGATTTGTCGAAAGCAGCAGGTATGAAGCTTCATGCGCATTACAAAGACATTGCGTTTATGGGTTTTGTAGAAGTGTTTTTAAATCTGTTCACGATTTTTAACGTATTACGCAAAGCAAAAAAAGATATTCTAGCGTTTCAGCCGGATGCAATTATACTGGTAGATTTTTCAGGCTTCAATATGAAGATCGCGGCGTTCTGTAAAGAAAATAATATAAAAGTATTTTATTACATTTCTCCGAAGGTATGGGCCTGGAATACCAAACGTGCGTATAAAATTAAAAAGCTGGTTGATCATATGTTTGTGATTCTTCCTTTTGAAAAAGAGTTTTTCGCAACGTATGACTACAAAGTAGATTATGTAGGCAATCCCTTGCGCGATGCCATAGCCTCATTCACTCCGAATAATAACTTCATACAGAAGCATCAGCTAAATGCAGAGAAAAAACTGGTAGCCATTCTTCCCGGCAGCCGGTTTCAGGAAGTAACCATGTTGCTGGATCGGATGGTAGAAGTCGCATTTGATTTTCCTAATATACAGTTTGTGATAGCAGCCGTTTCTAATCTGGATTCTGCTATGTACGAACCATACAAAAGACACAATGTAAAAATCGTTACCGATGAAACATATGATCTGCTGCTGCATGCTCGCGCAGCTGTAGTAGCTTCCGGTACAGCAACACTGGAAACCTGTCTGTTTAATGTACCGCAGGTTGTTTGTTACCGGTTGAATACATTATCGTATTATATTGCCAAGGCCGTATTAAGTGTGAAATATATCTCGTTGGTTAATTTAATTGTTGACAAACCGATAGTGAAAGAACTGATCCAGGGAGACTGTACCATTCAGAATATCCGGGCCGAGCTTGAGCAGTTATTGCCGGAAACAGCTTACCGGAAAGACATGATTGCCGGTTACCACGAAGTTTCAAGCCGGGTGGGGGATACAGGTGTGTCAGAAAAAACAGCCCGCCTTATTATACAGTATCTCAAAGGCGAACCTGAATATGTGCATGAATTAAATTGAAATAATGAATTAGTCATAAAAAGAAAAGCATCTTTGATAAAATATCAAAGATGCTTTTCTTTTTTATTTAAAACCCTTCGCCTTGGGTCACCGGCCAACTGTTAACAGCGAAGAGTTCAGGAACTGCCCCAATACTTCTATATACACAACAAAAGCTGGGACATTATGGAGAAGAAGGAAGGCCGGCAAATCAGTTGCTTATCAATACGCTTTTATATACAAAAATATGGGCTACACATAAAGAGTTTGGTTTCTATTAAGTGATAGATTTTTAATGAAGCCTTTTATGCCTTGTGGCACACAAGAGATAATCCTTTACCCTTTGTCTGTCGCACACATACCTGAACCTCATATAGAAGATACAAGCATATAAATTTAAACAGCCCAGCATTTTAATCGCGGGCTGTTTAAATTTATATACTCATATGAATGTTTGAATTTGCATGTAATACAGCAAACCTACCTGTCCTTATTCTTTGCTTTCCAGCAAAGACGCATATCCAGTGTATTCGGATAGGCTTTATTTGTTTCGATGTTTGTTAATTCAAACTGTTTCAAACCAGGATTTATCTCAATCATATAACGGCCGATCGGTGTTGATGTAACGTAATCCGGTGCAGGGACCGGATCCTGTGTATGCCCGTTGTCCCAGAAGCGCGATACACGCCTTGATTCCGCTTCATAGCTATTGATCGGGAAGGTATCGTAACTTCTTCCGCCCGGATGTGCGATGTGATACGTACATCCGCCAACAGATCTGCCGTTCCACGTATCAATCAGATCGAATACCAGCGGTGTATCAATCCCAATCGTCGGGTGTAGTGCGGATGGCGGCTGCCATGCCCGGTACCGGATCCCGCATACAAACTCACCTTTTACAGGCGTTGGTTTTAACGGCACTTTGAAACCATTGCAGGCAAGCACATACCGCGAGTCATTCATGTTGGTCAGCTTCACCTGCAGGCGCTCTAACGAGGAGTCTACATAACGCGAGGTGCCCGAGCTGGTCATTTCTTCGCCCAATACATGCCATGGCTCAATACCCATACGGATCTGGATCTGCACGTCTTTGATGTGAACAGTTCCGTAATGCGGGAACCTGAATTCGAAGAACGGCGCCAGCCAGCTCATCTGGAATGGATATCCCGCATCATTCAGGTCACGCACAATGTCTTTCATATCCTGCTCCACAAAATGCGGCAGCATATATTTATCATGCAGCTCTGTACCCCACGGTACAAGGTCTTTTTTATACGGCGTCTTCCAGAACCAGGCGATCAGCGTACGGATTAACAGCATCTGCACCATGCTCATCTCTTTGTGCGGCGGCATATCGAATGCTCTGAACTCGAGAATACCTAAGCGGCCGCTGGAAGAATCCGGGGAATACAATTTATCAATACATAATTCTGCTCTATGGGTGTTTCCGGTAATATCGGTCAGCAAGTGACGGAACAAACGGTCAACAAGCCAGAAGGGAATTTCATCGTGATTCGGAATCTGCGCGAAGGCAATTTCCATCTCATATAATTTTTCATCCCGGCCTTCATCAAAGCGTGGTGCCTGGCTGGTAGGACCGATGAACGCGCCTGAAAATAAATACGAAAGGCCTGGGTGGTGTTGCCAGAACGTTATGATACTTCTAAGCAGATCCGGTCTGCGCAGCAGCGGGCTATCGCCAGGCGTAGCACCGCCGATGGTAATGTGGTTACCGCCGCCGGTACCGGTATGCTTGCCGTCAAGCATGAATTTCTCCGTCCCTAACCGGGTCTTAAATGCTTCCTGGTATAATACTTCCAGATTATAAGACATTTCCTTCCAGTCTTTTGCCGGATGAATATTTACTTCAATCACACCCGGATCAGGGGATACTACAAGCCGTTCAATACGATTGTCGCGTGGCGGTTCGTAGCCTTCAATGCGAACCGGGATCTGAAGTTTTTCCGCCGTCAGTTCAATCGACGTAAGCAGGTCAAGATAGTGTTCAATGTATTTAAGCGGTGGTAAGAATACATATAATATGCCATCACGTACTTCAACACATAAAGCCGTCTTTATAAGCGGAACATAAAATAATGGCTGGGCTTCTTTTATTTCTTTTTCAATTTTTTTATGTTTCGAATGTTGCTTTTCTTCTTCAACAGCTTCATTGATTTTTCTGCGCGCGGGAGTGTCCTCATGCTCTACAATACTGCCGTAACGTGAACGTACAGTATTTGTATAATCATTTTGCAGATAGGGAATTGTTTCAAACAGGCTGCGCTCAATTTCATAAGGCTCATATTCAGCTGCAATTTTAGAAAGCGCATCTAACGGTAATCGCAGACCAATAGGGGAGTTTCCGGGGATAAGAAATATCTCTTCACGTTTCATTCTCCACTTACCGCTTTTCCAGGAGTTCTTACTATGACTCCATTCTAATGGCAATACGAAACCTGCCGGTGTTTCCAGGCCTTTATCCAACAGTTGAGTTAAAGTTCTGCGCTCAATCGGATCCTTTAATGTAAAACTCATCGGATCAATATTCACCGGGATCTTTCCTTCTGTCCACAGGAAATAAAAGATATCTTCATGTAGGGCAGAAATGTCTGAAGCCGGTACTGCAAGTGTTTTCGTCAGCTCCGTAATAAATGCTTCGGCATCTATATGCGTATATTTTTTCTTTCCGTTTTCCAGTGCCAGTAAAGAGGTGTTCTTCCACATCGGTAAACCATCCTTGCGCCAGAACAAACCGTACTGCCAGCGAGGAAGCGGTTCACCGGGATACCATTTTCCCTGACCGTAATGCAGCATGCCTGCAGGAGCAAAGCGAGCACGCAGGCGTAATAATAATTCATGTGACAGGATACGTTTTTCAACACCATCTGCCTCTGTGTTCCATTGAGCAGATTCCATATCATCGATGGAAACGAAGGTAGGTTCACCGCCCATAGTCATACGCACATCACCCTTCTGGTATTCATAATCAACCATCATGCCCAGTGCGTTGATCGCTGTCCACTCTTCTTCTGAATAGGGCTTGGTTACACGCGGGTCTTCATGAATACGGGTAACAACATTGGAGAACGAGAACGTTGTTTCACATTTGCTCGTTGCACCTACCACCGGCGCCGCACTTAGATAGTCGGGCGTACAGGCTAATGGAATGTGTCCTTCGCCGGCAAACAGGCCCGAAGTGGCATCCAGGCCAACCCAACCTGCGCCGGGAATGTATACTTCCGCCCAGGCATGCAGATCGGTAAAATCTGCCGGCGGTCCGGAAGGTCCGTCCAATGCTTCCACATCTGCTTTTAACTGTACAAGATACCCCGAAACAAAACGTGCAGCAAGGCCAAGTTTACGAAGCGCCTGCACCAGCAGCCAGGCCGAATCCCGGCAGGAACCCAGCGCTAATCCTAATGTCTCATCCGGTGTCTGTACACCCGCTTCCATACGAATGGAATAGTTAATATCTTTATATACTTTCTGATTGATGTAAACAAGAAAATCAACGATCTCAATAGATTCTCTGCTGACTGTTTTCATCCATTCCTCAAGCATGGGGCCGTCATCCTTTACTTCCAGGTACGGAGCCAGCTCTTTAACCAACTGCCCCTGGTATTGGAACGGAAATTTGCTTGCATATTCTTCCACAAAAAAATCAAATGGATTGATCACAACCATGTTTGCGATTACTTCCACTTCGATGCTTAATTCTTTCGTCTGTTCAGGAAAGACAACGCGCGCCTGGTAATTGCCGAAAGGATCCTGCTGCCAGTTAATAAAGTGGTTCGCCGGACTGACTTTGAATGAATATGCTTCAATAGCAGTTCTTGAGTGGCTTGCGGGTCTTAATCTGAATACGTGGGGCGACAGGTTGACAAGCCTGTCGTACGAGTAAGTTGTTTTGTGATTAATTGCGACTTTGATTGCCATATTGATAAAAGGGTATAAGAAGGGATTCGGATAAGTTCGTTTACTGCTATAAAGAAAGCATAATTACCGTTCAATACAAGAATTTTATAATCTATTCTTGCTAATTATTAAATTAAAGCATGCGAATGGTGGAATAGTACAAAAAGTGGACAGCAGATAGCAGACAGTACACAGGAAAAAAAGTATGAACAGAATACAAAGTAAAGACAGAAGTAATTGTTTGCTGCTCTGAATGTCTTCCTGAATGCTGTAAAAACAAAGAAGCAGAAGATACATCTTCTGCTTCTTTGTTGTACTCCGTACTCTTTACTGGTAACTAGTACCCGGCACCTGATAACTTACTTTATTCCCATCGCATCCAGACGTTGTGTAACCGGCGGGTGGGAGTAATGAAGAAATACATACGCCGGGTGAGGCGTTAAATTACTTAAATTCTTTTTACTTAAATTCTTTAGCGCTATTCCTAAATCGGCAGCGCTTGAAGTTGACGCGGCAAATGCATCTGCTTCGTATTCATTTTTTCTCGATAATACATTTACCAGTATGCCAGTAATTGAAGATACCGGAGAGAATAATAAGCCAAAGCCAATTAAGTTCAGAGCAATACTGTTGCCTGTTGAACCCAACGCGACAGATACGTTTTCATTTTTAATCAATAACGATAACAGGAATAAATATACACCCATTTGAAATACGGATAATACCATCATCTGTATGATGTGTTTCTTTTTGAAATGTCCTGCTTCATGCGCCAGTATTGCGATAAGCTCAGGTATGGAATGCTGATCCACTAACGTATCAAATAAGACAATTTTTTTCTTCTTGCCAAATCCGGAGAAAAAGGCATTCGCTTTATTCGATCGTTTAGAACCATCCATGATGTAAATATTATCTACAGGGAAATTCTCCTTTACACAATATGCCTGAATCGCTGTTTTTAATTCGCCATCACCCAGCGGGGTAAGTTTGTTGAACAACGGAAGAAGGAGGCTGGTATAAAACATGTTCAATGTCACAATCAGTACACTGATGATTAACCAGAAGATCCACCAGAACGATGTATCAAGTGTTTGAATTAAGAATAAGAGTAAAGCGATAATCACGCCGCCAAGGATGATTGCAAGCAGGTAGCCTTTAATTTTATCCATAATGAAAAGCTTCACCGTACTTTTATTAAAGCCGTACTTTTCTTCGATCACAAACGTATTATAAATTGAAAATGGTGTAGAGATAAGATCGCTTGCAATAAACAGTACACCGAAGAATAATAAGTTTGATGCATAAAAGCTGTAAGTGCTTAACGAAGATTGAAGCACGGATGCCTGTATGTAATCGTATAAGCCTCCAAGGTAGCCTTGTGTAAGCAGCAATATGTATAGGGCAAATTGAAAATACGATTGAAACTGTTCTGCTTTTTCTTTTTCCTTCTGATATTCCTGCGAGCGGTTATATTCAGCTGTATCATATACATCAGCAACATTGGATGGAAGTGCGGCACTTAGATTTTTAATGTTGAGGTAATCCAATATGCGTTCAACCAGGAAATCAAAAATAAGAATTCCGATAATGAGGTATTTAATAGTTATTGCGTCCATGTAATACGGTTAAGTGATCCTGCTAAATTAATACAATTCTGTTATAAATGTATTAGTTGTATATTGAAACTAATTAACGCTGATATTAGTTCTGTAAATATGGCAACCTGTGGGTATTTATGTCCTTCATGTGAAGGGAAAACATTTATGGATGATGGTTCACCTTGTTCGTGGTGTCAGCCGGCATTGGCGCCTGCTGCTGCGAAAAAAATAATTACGGATGAGGAGTGGATCGAGTCTGTACATTTCGGGCCTTGCTGTTCAGACCCTGCAGTAGCAAATGAATCGGCAACGGATCATACTAAAAAAGACAGGAACAAATAATTATAGTCCCAGGTATTTAGTGAGTGTTTTTGCATACACCTTTTTTAATATGCCGGGTGCAACAAAGCGGTAGCCTAAATCCAGTGTTAAAACCCCAAAGGAATTTTCAACGGTATAGCCTTGTGTTTGTACAGCAATTTTGTCTCCTGTAAATTTCAACCCTGCATAAAAACGTTTGGAATGATAGCCGAGCGCAACACGTCCTTCGTAAAAGCCTGTTAAACTATTGTCGCGTACATTGGTTGAATTATTATTATTAATAAGCGTATAGGTGACAAAATCCAGGGAATAAAAAATCATTAGCGAGAAGTATACACGTTTCGCAACTACAACATTCAGGCCCATTCCGGGGCCGACAAGAAATGACGTAAAATTTAATTGCTGAATTTTTTCAGAATCAGTAGCCATACGGTCCAGATTAATTAAGCTCGAATCAGACTGTAACCGGTTCAGGCTTATGGATGATTTCATAATGAAACCAACACGCGTTTTTAATTGGTGTTCTGAAAAAAGAAAAGAGGATTGATACGAATATTTTTTCCAGCTGAAATTATATAAGCCAGAAAGCATGAATTGCTTTATATTCACATCACTTCGTTTAAAATAAGTATCCGGATTACTACCTGACGCTATTATAGAGTCGCCGTTGTAGAATCCAGCCACTTTTCTGTAATCAAACCGGATAGAAAACCGTGTGCGTTGTGTACCCAGCGAAAAGGATTTGTATTTGGTTGTTCCATACTTACTGGTTTCATCAGCTTCCGGGCTTGCGCGGAAGGCAAAGGATCCGGAAATACTTTTGTATGAACCTGTGAACCCTATAGCACTGGCAAGATTCGTAGAATACTGCGTAGGTTTTATGGTAGAATCTTTGGGTGTAAGCGTAAGCGTGTTGATAGGAGTTGCTACAAAAATACCTATGGTTAAATAATGCTTATAGCTTTTAATGTAATTTGTATCTGGCCGCGGTTTTGTTTTTGTAACAGTAACCTCAGAATTTTGTTGAGCAATAGCGGAAACCGAGAGTTGAATTAAAAAAAAGAGTGAAAAAATAAATCTGCACATAACAGCGTACTTATTTTAAATCCAATTCGATACAGGCTATTTCAGCGGCGTTTTGTTCTGCTTTTTTCTTACTGAAACCAATGCCTTGACCTTTGCTTTCATCGGCAACACGCACTTCAGCTTTAAATACTTTTTGGTGCCTGTGTCCGCTTTCTTCTATGATCACAAACTCAAGTTTTTTATTTTCCTTTTGGCACCATTCCAATAAAATACTCTTGAAGTTTTTATTGTTTTGAATAATGGCGTCGACATCAATTTGAGAAGAAACAATTTTTTTCAAAACGAATTTCTTCGCATTTTCAAATCCTTTATCGAGGTATACCGCGCCAACAATAGCTTCTACCACATCGCCATAAAGCGATTTATGGCCTTGCTTTCCTTTACTTCCGTTAAAAACCACAATGTCTGAGAGACCAAGATCTTTGCCTACCTGGTTCAGAATTTCTCTGTTCACGATCCGGCTTCTGATTTCAGTTAAAAAACCTTCATCTTTAAAGGGGAAACGCTTGAAAAGATATTCAGCAACTACGGCACCCAGAATGGAATCACCTAAATATTCTAAACGTTCGTACGATTCTTTTACACCAGACTCATTTTCATCAGCGGCAGAAGTATGTACAATTGCCATTTGATACAGATGCAGGTTTCCAGGCCACATACCGGTAACGTATCTGATTTTTTGAGCGAGGATCTTGTCCTCTTTTTTTCGAAAGAAGTTACGTAGAATATTGAGTTGCTTTTCTAGCAAGAACAATGCTTAATCAATTTTGCGGAAGACGATAGAGCAGTTATGTCCACCAAAACCAAATGTATTACACATCGCAACGTTAACTTCACGCTTTTCAGCTTTATTCAATGTAAGCTTTAATCTTGCATCAAATGCTTCGTCTCTGTTGTGGTTGTTAATAGTAGGAGGGATGATCTGGTTTTTAATTGCAAGTATGGTTGCAATGGATTCAATAGCACCGGCAGCACCTAATAAGTGTCCGGTCATTGATTTCGTTGAACTGATATTCAGTTTGTACGCTTGTTCACCAAAAACAGCTTGAATAGCAGTTACTTCAGCGATATCACCTAAAGGAGTAGATGTACCGTGAACGTTAATATAATCAACGTCTTCTTTAGCTATTTCGGCATCGCTGATCGCGTTGAGCATTACATTTTTTGCACCTAAGCCTTCCGGGTGGGGAGCAGTTAAATGGTAAGCATCAGCAGACATACCGCCGCCAATAACTTCACAATAAATTTTTGCACCACGGGCTTTCGCATGTTCATATTCTTCAAGCACAAGAGCACCAGCGCCTTCACCCATAACAAAACCATCCCGGTCTTTATCGAATGGACGTGAAGCCGTTGCCGGATCATCGTTTCTTTCAGATAAAGCTCTGCAGGCATTAAAACCACCGATTCCTGATTCTACAACAGCAGCTTCAGACCCACCGGCAATAATAATATTAGCTTTGTTTAAACGGATATAATTGAACGCATCCAGGATTGCATTTGAAGAAGATGCACAGGCAGATACAGTTGAAAAATTAGGGCCACGAAAACCATTTCTGATAGAAATGTAGCCGGCACTGATATCAATAATCATTTTCGGAATAAAGAACGGGTTGAAACGAGGTGTTCCATCTCCTTTGGAGAATGCCGATACTTCATCTTCAAATGTTTTAAGGCCACCGATGCCGGCTCCCCAAATCACGCCGATTCTGTCATGATCCAAATCTGCTGTAATGCCAGCATCTTTGATCGCTTCATCGGCCACAACTACCGCATACTGCGTGAAAGGATCCATCTTACGGGCTTCTTTCTTTTCAATGAAGTCTTCAACATTAAAGTTTTTAACTTCACACGCAAACTTGGTCTTGTGTTTTTCCGGATTGAATTTTGTAATGAGCGCAGCTCCACTTACTCCTTTTATTAGTGAATCCCAATATTCAGGAACAGTATTACCAATTGGCGTTAAGGAGCCCAATCCCGTTACAACAACTCTTTTTAAATTCATGATATGAATTTACCGGATAAATGAATGATTTGATGAAATTATTTTACGTGTTGCTCTAGGTAAGCAATAGCCTGACCAACAGTTGTGATGTTTTCAGCTTGTTCGTCTGGGATAGAAATGTTGAATTCCTTTTCAAATTCCATGATAAGTTCAACAGTATCTAGTGAATCAGCACCTAGATCATTAGTGAAACTTGCTTCAGTAGTAACTTCTGATTCTTCAACACCTAATTTCTCAACGATGATGCTTTTTACTTTTTGTGCGATTTCTGACATTTTTTTACATTTTTTAGTAAAACACGGGGGCAAAGAAATACATTTTATGCTAGTTTGTCAAACTATTTTCTGGATTCTTTTTTAAACATTCTAAAAATGATTCCAAAATCGTCTATTTCCTTCTAAATTTACACGTTCTTACTAAATAATACATTCAATAAATTTATTAACACTCTTTCTCCCGGGAATAAATTTTCAAAAAATCATTCAAAATGAAAGCTAATAAACTCGTCGTTGATTTTGATTATAGTTTCAAAATGATTGGAATTATTTCTTCTGCAAAGGAGTATAAACTTGCCTGGAACATCAACCAATTGCTCAAAATACATCTAATTAAGGCTGAAGATATAAATTTACAATTTCAAAAAGATTGTAACATATTGGTTAGCACATATCTATATTTTACTGAGTATAGTCAGGTGCGACTTTTGAAAAATAAATCAATTGAATTTAGTAATATTGCCAAACCTTACCTCATTCCTGAGTTAAAGGATTATGATTATTTCATTCATGTCATGGATGAAGGTGGTATATTTGACGAGGAATGGATGAAGGAACAATTACAAACTTGCACGGCAATTCAATATATAAAAGTCATTGATGTAAACGAATTGAAGTCTAAGGATAATCTAATATTTATTTAATATTATATGGTAAACAAGAAAACAAAGATTATTGCAACTGTAGGTCCGGCATGTAACACGAAGGAGAAGTTATGGGAGTTGGTTCAAGCTGGCGCGAACATTTTCAGATTGAATTTTTCTCACGGCACTCACGATGTACATCAAGGCGTAATTAACGCGATCCGCGAACTTAGAAAAGAACACAATGTTAACATAGCAATCCTTCAGGATTTGCAAGGTCCTAAGATCCGTACTGACGAAGTTGAGAACAACGGTGTTGAACTTGTTGCAGGTGCGCAGATTGTTATTACTAAAGAAAAAATGTTAGGTACTAAAGATAAAATTAGTACTTCTTATAAAATGCTTACATCGGATGTTAAAAAAGGCGATGCTATTTTAATTGATGATGGTAATATTGAATTAAAAGTTTTAGAAACAGGTAATGGTGAAGTTACGTGTGTGGTTATTTATGGCGGTATCTTAAAATCACGTAAAGGTATCAACCTGCCAAACACAATTGTTTCCGAACCTTCATTAACAGACAAGGATAAAGAAGATTTATTATTCGGTTTGAAAAATGAAGTTGACTGGATTGCGCTTTCTTTTGTTAGAAGCGCAGTTGATCTGAATGAATTAAAAGCAATTATTGCTGAACATGGTAAATCATGTAAAGTAATTGCCAAGGTTGAAAAACCTGAAGCAGTTAAAGATATTGATGCGATTATTGAAGCATCTGATGCAATCATGGTTGCACGTGGTGACCTGGGGGTTGAACTTCAGATGGAAGATGTTCCGATGATCCAGAAAATGATCATTAAAAAATGTAATCAGTTAGCTAAACCTGTTATTGTGGCAACACAAATGATGGAAAGTATGATTACAAACGCGCGTCCTACACGTGCCGAAGCAAGTGACGTAGCGAACGCAATCATTGATGGTACAGATACAATCATGTTGTCTGCTGAAACAGCTTCAGGAAACTATCCGGTGATCACGGTTAAAGCAATGACACGTATTTGCCAGGCGGTAGAAAAAGAAGCTGATATCTATAATAAATCAACATTAGATGATATTACAAATACCAGCGACAGTGTTATCGCTTCTGCATGTGAATTAGCGGATAAAGTAAATGCTAAAGCAATTATCGGATTGTCTCAATCCGGTTATTCTGCTTTCAGAATTGCAAGCCACAGGCCAAAAGCAAGCATTTATATCGCTACACATGATGAGCAATTAATGAATCAGATGAACCTTGTTTGGGGTGTACAGGCTTTCAGGTTTGAAAAATTTACAACAACAGACGAATCAATCGAAGCGGTTAAGAAAAGCCTTGTTGAAAAAGGACTTTTAAAGAAAGGTGATATCTACGTTACTACGGCTTCTATGCCAATGGCAGATATTCAGCTTGCAAACAGCCTGAAGTTAGGAATTGTTGAATAAGCATACAATAAAATAAAAAGAGCCCTTTGAATATTTTCAGAGGGCTTTTTTTTTACAAAAAAGTTTAGTCGTGAAATTTTAAGTTTTAACAAACGAACAGTATATTCATTTCTTAGAACTTATTACTTAAAATTATTGCATATAGAATGGATATCCAGTTATTAAAAAATATTTGCGAAACACCAGGTGTGCCGGGCTACGAGCAGGCTGTACGTTCATTAGTATTGAAAGAAGTGAGCCATCTGGCAGATCATGTTTGGGTAGATAATATCGGCAACGTGTTTGCGTTGAAAAAAGGTGTACGCAATCCGGAAAATAAAAAAGTATTGGTAGCTGCACACATGGACGAGATCGGTTTTATCGTTTCGCATATTGATGAACAGGGCTTCGTACGCTTTCAGACGTTGGGCGGCTTTGATCCGAAAACATTAACGGCACAACGCGTGATCGTACATGGTAAACAAGATCTGGTAGGTGTTATGGGTGCTAAGCCTATTCATGTAATGTCGCCGGAAGAAAAAAATAAGCCTGCGAAGATCGAAGATTTTTTCATTGATCTGGGAATGAAAAAAGAAGAAGTAGAGCAATATATCAGCATCGGCGATACGGTTACAAGAGAACGTTCCCTGATTGAAATGGGCGACTGTATTAACTGCAAATCGTTAGATAACCGCATTTCTGTTTTTATATTAATTGAAACACTAAGGAGATTGCAGCACCAGGATGTACCATATGATTTTTATGCCGTATTCACCGTACAGGAAGAAGTAGGCTTACGTGGTGCGGGAGTAGCTGCACACAGCGTTAATCCGGACTTTGCCATTGCCCTGGATACAACCATTGCATACGATGTACCCGGCGCACGACCACATGAAAAATGCACGGAGCTGGGTAAAGGGACAGCGATCAAAATTTTAGATTCATCAACCATTTGTGATTACAGAATGGTGGCTTATTTAAAACAACAGGCGCAGTATAAAAATATTATGTGGCAACCGGAAATTCTGGTAGCAGGCGGTACAGATACCGCACCGCTACAGCGTAATGGAAAAAACGGTTCTATTGCGGGTGCTATTTCTATTCCTACCAGACACATTCATCAGGTAATTGAAATGGTGCACAAGAACGATGTAGAGCTGAGCATTCAATTACTTCAGGCGGCTGTTGAAAATTTGGACCAGTACAACTGGAGTCACTAGTGTTAAGATAACAAATAACAAAATACAAATTCCAAACCATACTACAGGTTGTTTTTTAGAAATATCTTAAAAGGAAAGCTCATGCTTTCCTTTTGCTTTTAAAGTATATTCAGGCAAATAAATGTAATGACGGATATTTTTTCTATCTTTTATATAGAATGAAAAGAAGATCGTAATTCAACAAACAAGCTTATGCAATTCGGAAAAACAGATACTCCTGAAGATATTGATTTTACGTTACCTAAAGATCATCCGGACACTAAAAAGATTCTCTCGGAAGCAAAGCCCGGCAAGCATTTTAACGTGTATGTAGGTTGTGCTAAATGGAACAAAACCGATCTGAAAAACTTTTACCCAAAAGGCACAAAAGACGAACTGCAGTATTATGCGACGCAGTTTAACAGCATAGAACTGAATGCTACGTTTTATAAGTCTCCCTCTAAAGATCAGGTGCAGACATGGAAAGCGAAAGCAGCCAAAGGATTTAAATTCTTCCCTAAAATACCCAATACCATCAGTCATTTTAAGCGGTTGGTTGGCGTAGAAACAATCGTGGAGGAATTTTGCGATGCGGTTGTGTTGTTTGAAGAAAATCTCGGTATGAGCTTTTTACAGATGCACGATAACTTCAAACCAAAAGATATGGATAAGCTTGATGCGTTCCTGAAAAAGTTTCCGGCTTCTGTACCTTTAGCTGTAGAGCTGCGAAACGAAGAATGGTATTCGGATAAAAACGTACAGGATGATCTGCACGCGATGCTGGTTAAATATAAAAAGACATTTGTGCTTGTTGATACTGCCGCGCGCAGAGATATCATGCACATGCGCTTAACGTCAGATAAAGCATTTATACGTTATGTAGGAGCTAATCACGAAAGCGATTATGCGCGGCTGGATGATTGGATCAAACGTATTAAAACCTGGCGTAAAGAAGGATTAAACGAACTATATTTCTTTGTACACCAGAATGTAGAACTGGAATCACCCTTGCTTTCTGCTTATTTTATTGAAAAAATGAATAAGGAATTTGATCTGGATTTAACTGTTCCGCAAACAATAAAAAAGAAACAGTAGTCTATACATCAGATCTAATCATTTAAAACGGAACCATGTCCTTACTTTTTATTTTACTAACAATCATCACAACGTTAATTTTTTTAACGGCTGTTCTTAAAATATCCCCATTCATATCGTTTATCCTTGTTACCATTCTTGCCGGTATACTACTTGGTATGCCATTGGGTAATATCGTACAGTCTTTTCAGAAAGGTATCGGCGATATGCTCGGAAGTATTCTGGTTACATTAACTGCCGGCGCCATGCTCGGTAAGCTGGTGGCTGAAAGCGGTGCGGCAACGGTTATCGCAGATAAGATCATTGCTGTGTGCGGTAAAAAATACCTGCAGTGGGGCTTACTGTTAACAGGTTTGATTATTGGTATTCCATTGTTTTATAATGTAGGCTTTGTATTGATCATACCGATTGTTTTTACCTTGTCTTACCGGTATAAATTGCCTGCCGTGTATGTGGGCATTCCGATGCTTGCAGCCTTGTCTGTGGCGCATAGTCTGTTGCCGCCGCATCCTTCTCCGGCATCACTGGTAGGTACCTTTCAGGCAAGTATGATCAAAACATTCTTATACGGTATTGCCGTTGCAGTGCCGGCAATTATTCTGGCCGGACCTGTTTTTGCACGCACATTAAGGCATATTCAACCGCAGGGAGAACTTCCTCTGGTTGAGCACACGGTTGCTGCCCATTCCTTACCGGGTGTGTTTAACAGCATTTTCTCTGCGTTGTTGCCGGTATTTCTATTACTGACGACCTTTCTGCTTTCGTTTATCATAGAAAACAAACAAGTAATTCAGGTACTTTCATTCATAAAAGAGCCGTCTGTGCTTATGCTGCTTTCGTTGTTAGTTGTAAGCATTACATTAGGTACGCAGCAACGGACTAGCATGAAGCACATCATGCGTACATATGAAGCAGGAATAAAAGATATCGCCATGATCCTGCTGATCATCGGAGCATCCGGCGGGTTAAAACAAGTACTCATTGATAGTGAAGCAAGCATCGTCCTTGCCGGATATTTCCAATCGCTTCAGATAAACCCGCTGATATTAGGCTGGCTCATTGCCGCTATCATCCGTCTGTGCCTGGGTTCAGCCACCGTAGCCGGTTTAACAGCTGCCGGTATTATTGCTCCGCTCATGCCGCATATAAGTGCAGATCCCAACCTGATGATTCTTGCCATAGGCGCAGGCAGTATTTTCTGTTCGCATGTAAACGATACGGGTTTCTGGATGTTTAAAGAATACTTTAACGTATCTATAAAAGATACGTTTTTATCCTGGACAATCATGGAAAGCATTGTGTCTGTTGCGGGCCTGGCCGGCGTACTGCTTTTAAGCATA
This sequence comes from Cytophaga hutchinsonii ATCC 33406, assembly GCF_000014145.1. NCBI lineage: Bacteria > Pseudomonadati > Bacteroidota > Cytophagia > Cytophagales > Cytophagaceae > Cytophaga > Cytophaga hutchinsonii. The sequence goes on from NC_008255.1 coordinate 1,627,628, forward strand.
TGGCTTTAAGCGGTTTCAATTAGTGCATGTAAATAGTTAATTTGTAGACCGAACAGATGCGAAATGGAAAATAGAATATATATTGTTATGGGCGTTTCCGGTTGTGGTAAAACAACGATTGGTACGCTGCTGGCAGAAACATTAGGAATTAACTTTTACGATGGCGATGCTTTTCATCCCATATCAAATATTGAGAAAATGGCTGCGGGTATTCCACTTACAGATGAAGATAGATACAACTGGCTGCTGGATATTAATAAGCAGGCGAAAGAATCCCTGAGTGAAGGCCATTCTGTTGTGTTTGCCTGTTCTGCATTAAAAGAGTCTTATCGCAAATTATTAGCACAGCAGATTGAAGATACCATCGTTTGGATCTATTTAAAAGGAGACCTTGATACCATTCATCTCAGAGTAAAAAATAGAACGGGACATTTTATGTCTCCGGCACTGTTACAATCCCAATTCAATATACTGGAAGAACCATCTTCCGCGATGCATATTGATACAGCATTAGATACAGATACGATTATTCATACAATTGTGAAAAAACTTACAAAATCAGCATTCGGGTTGGTAGGCCTGGGTGTGATGGGCAAAAGCCTCGCCCGAAATTTTGCAGCGAACGGTGTAGCCCTATCTTTATACAATCGATTTGTAAAGGGTTCAGAAGAGCAGGTGGCAGAAAAATGTATTGCTGAATACCCTGAACTTCAATCGGCGAAAGGCTTTGAAGATTTGAAAACATTTGCTGCTTCCCTTGAACAGCCGCGTAAAATTTTTCTGATGATTAAGGCCGGAGAAGAAACAGACACGTTTATTGAAGAACTTGTTCCGTATTTGAACGCAGGAGATGTATTGATTGATGGCGGAAATTCGTATTACGGTGACACAAAAAGACGTATTGAGTTTTTAGCCCGGAAAGGAATATATTTTATCGGAACAGGTGTTTCAGGCGGAGAGCAGGGAGCGCTCAAAGGACCGTCTATTATGCCATCCGGAGATCCTGATGCGTATGCACTGGTTGAAAAATACCTTACACTAATTGCTGCGAAAGATAAGCAAGGGGAGTCATGCTGTACCTATATCGGAAAAGATGGATCAGGCCATTTTGTTAAAATGATTCATAACGGAATTGAATATGCTGAAATGCAATTGATCGCGGAAGTATATGCGTATTTAAGATATGCCATAAAAATCGAGCCGACTGAAATAGCTGCATTATTTACAGAATGGAACAGCGGTGAGTTAAACAGTTATCTGCTTGGAATTACAGCAGCGCTTTTAATAAAAAAAGAAGGAGATGCTTGGCTGATTGATCTGATCTTAGACAAAGCGGGCAATAAAGGAACCGGGAACTGGGCCACCATTGCGGCATCTGAGCTCGGACAACCTGCCACACTTATTACATCCGCGCTGTTTGCCCGTTACGTTTCCACGATAAAAGAACACATTCTTGTAAATACACAACCAGCTTCGGTATATCATTTTAATACAGCTGCATTATCGGAGATAAAAGATGCGTATATGCTTGCGCGCATTGTTAATCATCAGCAGGGATTTATGCTGATCCATGAGGCTTCACAGAAATATGGGTGGGATCTGAATTTTGCTGAGATTGCACGCATCTGGACGAACGGCTGTATTATCCGAAGTGCTTTTATGGAAGAGCTTATTCCGGCATTAAAAAAAGATTCAAACATCTTTACCCATCCTGCCATTTTAAAACAATTGAAAGATCTCAAGCCTGCATTGAAAGCTTTTGCCGTGAATGCACTGCAATATGATCTTTCTGTACCGTCGCATCTGGCAGCACTTGATTACCTGAATGTGCTTTCAGGTAATTACGCAACAGCAAATATCATACAGGCACAACGCGATTTTTTCGGAGCACATACGTATCAGAAGATTGGAGATAGTTCCGGCAAGTATTATCACACGGAATGGTAATACTATTCACGCACAGTAATAATGTAATTCTCCGTTACACCTCCTGGATACGTACACGTATCCAGTGCGTTCAGATGTTTTAACTTCACCGTATCAGTACCTATTGAACCTGCTTTAAAAGTAAACGCAAAAGTAGCATTGCATCCTTCACACTGATCCGGGCCTGGATCAAGTGTCTTCTGGTCAACTAATCGTATGTGTTTTAACTGATCTTCATTTATAAGGCAATAAAAACAACATGAATTAGTTGAATAATAAATGTCAACAGTTTCGCCCGGAGCAATAATGTACGTAGAGTTATTCTGGTAAGTATTACAACCTGAAAATATAACAGCTATAATTACAGCCAAAAACAGTTTATTCATTGTGGTGTGATTTAAATGCATTATCGTCTGCGGCTGTTCTGCCGCTCCATTTCAAATAATAGATCTGATTTAATACCCGGATCTACATGCTGCAGAATCATGATCTGCCGGCTTAAGATCTGAACGCCTTCCTGTAATTCTTTCTTTACTTTACGCAGGTATTTTTCAGGCTTGGCATTTGGCTTGCACATCTCAAAAAAAATAGTGTCGTGCTGATTTTTAAAGTCACGGATGCTTTGCTTCAGCTCCTTGATCTGGTTATCGAGCATGGCTGCATAACTTTTTACCGTTTCTGCTTTCATGCCGTTCAAACGGTTGGTCTGCTGCTCTAAAAATTTGGTTTCAAGATTTAATAATGCATACAAATCATTTTTACCATAAGCTTCCGTAATCTTTTTACTGATCTCTTCTTTCTCTGCTTTTTTCCCGGCATCCTGTTCGGTATCCGGATGAAATGCTTTTATCAGATCAATATAAATGGCACGGATGGATTTTTTCCGATGCTGCTCCTGAATAACTTTTTCTTTCTCAGCCATACGCTCTGCAGCTGTTTTCTTTTTCGATTCAGATGACGGTTCTTCATCTGTAACCTGATTTTGAAAACTGAAAGTATCTTCCTCTTTTCTGAACTGTTCGGTGTAGGCTTCAAATGACATGTGTGCATAGGTGATAAATAAATCCTCTAACTCACTGTCAGAACCGTTTTCATATAGCCATTGTTCTATTTCGCCGGTCATATAGGTGTCGATTTCCTGCAGTTCTCTTTTAGAGAATTTAATTTCATGCACATAAATATCCAGCGCAATGATTTTCTCTTTTTGAAGCAAGCGTATTTTTTCAGCAATTGGAGCTATTGCTTTTTGATACGCAGTAACTGCCTCAGGGATGGAGACATTTAACTGCTTTAGTTCTTCCTGCAGGTTTTTAACTTCTTTGATCTTTGTATTAATTTCTTGCTGCTCGGGACTGTAAGATGCCGAAGGAATGTGTTGTATAGAACTCATTTTTAAATTATGAATGATAAATTATGGATGCATCGCGGCGAAATGAATCATATAAATGTAGCTTGATGTATTAGTTTGAAAAGGTAAAACCGGTTATAGTAATTCATAATTCATAATTTATAATTATGAATCAGTTCTTCAATTGAAGTAATGATCATTTGTATGCCAATAGATGCAATAAGTAAGCCCATTATTTTGGTTACAACATTTAATGCTTCTTTTCCGATCTTTGCGATCAATGTGGTAGAAGAGATAAATACAAAATAGGTGATGGTTAAGATTATTGCTGAAGAGCAGATAATGATAATACTGTTCTCAATTTTATTTCCGACACCCACAAAACTAACTGCCGTTGAAAGCGTACCGGGGCCTACTAATATAGGTGTTGCCAGGGGTGATATGGCAAATCCTGTATCGGTAGCTTCAGAATTTTTTACCAATGTTGCAGCATCTTTCGGTTTGGAATTGATCATGTCAAAACCAACTTTTAATACCAGCAAGCCGCCGGTAATGCGAAAGGCCTGAATACTGATGTTGAAAACATTAAACAACGCATAACCGAAAACAACGAATATTGCTAAAATGATAAAGCCTACTGTGACTGATTTGAGTGCAATAGCTTTTTGCTGATGCTTATCTAAATGATCAACAAAACTTATAAATATGGGCGCATTACCAATCGGATTGATAATAGCGAATAAGCCTGTAAAAACAACTAATGCGAAGCTCCAATCGATGCTCATGGAATTATAAATTATAAATTATGAATTATGAATTATGAATTATGAATTATGAATTGAGTCATTTTACGTTTTTACTTTAATATTATAATTTGGTTCGAATGAAATCAAGCATTAAAAGTACACTAGTAAGATGCATTCATAATTCATAACTCATAATTATTTAAATGCATTCAGCCCTGTAATATCATGCCCTGTAATAAGCAGATGGATATCATGTGTTCCTTCGTAGGTAACCACAGATTCTAAATTCATCATGTGGCGCATGATCGGGTATTCGCCTGTAATACCCATGCCACCCAATATCTGCCGTGCTTCGCGCGCAACCTTTAATGCCATGTCAACGTTATTGCGTTTTGCCATAGATACTTGTCCGGTGCTTGCTTTGCCTTCGTTTTTTAACATACCTAAGCGCCATACAAGCAGTTGTGCCTTGGTAATTTCAGTCAGCATCTCCGCTAATTTCTTTTGTGTTAATTGAAAACCTGCAATGGGTTTCCCAAACTGAACCCGTTCCATGGCATAGTTTTTTGCAATGTCATAACATTCCATTGCCGCACCCAACGCACCCCAGGCAATGCCATAGCGAGCCGAATCCAGGCACTTCAACGGGCCACTCAATCCATCTGCTTTAGGCAATACATGCGTCTTAGGAACTTTTACATTGTCGAAAACCAGTTCACCTGTGATACTCGCACGCAGCGACCATTTGTTATGAATCTCCGGAGTTGTAAAACCTTCCATACCCCGTTCAACAATGATCCCTTTTATTCTGCCTGCATCATCCTTTGCCCAAACCACAGCAATGTCTGCTTTGGGAGAATTGGTGATCCACATCTTGGCGCCATTCAGAATGTAATGATCTCCGGCATCTTTAATAGATGTAACCATTCCTGCAGGGTTTGATCCATGGTCTGGTTCGGTTAATCCGAAACAGCCAAGTAATTCACCACTAGCCAGCTTGGGTAAGTATTTCTTTTTTTGTTCTTCGCTTCCATATTTAAAAATAGGGAACATAACCAATGAGCCCTGCACCGATGCCATGGAACGCATACCGGAATCTACCCGTTCAATTTCCTGCATCATAATTCCATAAGAAATATAATCCAGTCCGCCGCCGCCATACTCAACAGGTGTTGTAGGGCCATATAAACCTAAGGCTCCGAACGGTTTAACCAGATGATCCGGAAAGATACTACGCTGTGCATAATTTTCTATAATTGGCTTAACTTCTTTATTCATAAAGGCCTGCACGGATTGGCGGATCAACTTATGCTCTTCCGTCAGCAGGTCGTCCATATTGTAATAATCCGGTTGGGTATAAGTACTTGTTTTCATAGCGTTAAAGTCTACGTTGAATATATCAAATTATTACGGTTTTGATGACTTTGTACATTTGATTTCATCAATTAAATCTTGATATTTACAATCTTACATCTGAAGTATTGAAATCGTTTTCAATAAATAATCTGTTTTACAGTTACTTCTTTTGTTGAAATGAAATACATAATACCCGTTCATTAAGGTATTATATCTTACTAACGAAAAATAAACAGAAACGATGCACGGACACGGGAGCGAATCCGGAAATAATATACAGGAATTAATAGAACAGCTGACCAGCCATTTCGAAAAGGATGGACAGGATGTTGCTACGCACCTGGAAGGTCTGTTGAATTCCAACTATTTAAAGTACTGGGATTATATCCGTCTGGAGAGTTTGCTTACACTGCAAAACCCCAGAACGCCTTACCCGGATGAAATGGTATTCATTGTATACCACCAGATCACGGAGCTGTATTTTAAATTGGTGATGCATGAGCTGAACCAGGTTAAAACAGCGGATCAGTTAACAGGCCCAGTATTTTTAAAGCGCATTGAACGCTGTAACTGGTACTTCGGCCAATTGATCAGTTCATTTGATATTATTTCTGTTGGTTTGGATCAGGATCAGTTTTTAAAATTCCGTGTCGCATTAACACCTGCATCCGGCTTTCAATCGGTGCAATACAGAATGGTAGAAGTAGCATGCACGGATCTGATCAATCTGGTTCATGCAGATACACGCGATAAGTACGACGACTATTCAACCATTGAAGAATTATTTGATGGCTTGTATTGGAAAAAAGGAGCAACGGATTCAAAAACCGGACAGAAAACATTAACACTGCGTCAATTTGAAGAAGAATATACAGCCAGATTGATACAGTTAGCGTATGAATATAAGTCACGCAATGTATGGTCGGTATACAAGCGTTTATCTCTGGAAGAACAGGCAGACCCGGTTATTCAGGCTGCGCTAAAACAACTGGATCAGCACATTAATATTGACTGGCCCTTGATGCATTATAAATATGCTCTGGGTCATTTGATCAAACATAAGAAATTCCTGGAAGCTACCGGAGGCACGAATTGGAAAGAATACCTTCCGCCGCGTTTTCAGAAAGTAATCTTTTTCCCTGCTTTATATACCAAAGATGAACTGGATAACTGGGGAAAAAATTGGGTGGAAAAAGAAGTGATTTCAAAAATTCAAGCTGCAAAACAAGTATAAGTGAACATTCATTTTTTTAGAGCGAACACATATAGGCCCATTATTCTTATAATGGTTTATATGTGTTTTTCTTTTTTATCCAACGCCCAACTTGTAAATGTTCAGACCTTTTATGACTTTAATAAGAAGCAACTGAAAGAAAATTTTTATGTGTTAAAAAAGAACAATCAGGTCAGAGATAGTTCGTATACATCCTACTTTCAGAACAAGCAGAAGAAGATTGCAGGAACCTATAAAAAAGGTCTTGCCGAAGGGCTGTGGAGTTTCTATTATGAAAATGGAAACCTGAAAATGGAAGGTGTGATGGTTGCCGGTGAAAAAGACGGCGTATGGAAATATTACTACGAGAATGGCATCATCAGTATGGAAGGACAGTCTGTAGCCGGTGACAGGACGGGGCTCTGGAAATACTATTATGAAAATGGAAAAACCAGAAGTGAAGGTAAATATTCTGAAAATAAAAAAAATGGTGCCTGGAGTTATTATTATGAAGACGGAGCGTTGAAAGCATTAGCCAGTTACGAAGATGATAATGGCGATTATTTAGAAATGTATCCCTCAGGAAAAATAAAAGCCTCCGGTAGAATTGAAGACAGTAAAAGCGTAGGCGAGTGGAGTTATTACCATGAAGATGGAACACTGATGGCTGTAGGAAATGAAGTGGATGGATTGAAGTCGGGCGTATGGAAATATTATCATCCTAACGGACAGATTGCCAGTGAAGGTTTATATGTGAATGGTAAAAATTCAGGCCCGTGGAAATATTACCACGACAATGGTGTACTGAGCGCTGTTGGTAATATGGAAAACGGGGAAAAAGATGGTGCCTGGAAAATATATTATAACTCAGGTTTGTTTAAAGGAGAAACAAACTACGTGAATGGACAAGGTACCTATAAAGAATATTATGAAGGCGGGGCGCTGCGTACCGAAGGAACAATCATAAACGATAAGCACGAAGGCGTCTGGAATTATTACCTTGAGAATGGTGTGCTGGAAGGTACCTGTAATTACACCAGAGGGGAAGGTTTGTACAAAGGTTTTTATTTGAATGGGAAACCTAAAATGGAAGGCAAGTTGATTAATGGAAATAAAGTTGGCGTCTGGACCTTATATAATGAAGACGGAACCGTTGCCGGATATTATAAAACGTTTTATGAAAATCAAGCACCTAAGCTTATTACAGATACCACTCAAGTACTTGTGACCAAAGACACATTAGCGTCTTCAATAAAACCTAAGTATGTAACACCTAAAAAGAAGTCGAGGTATTTTACCCCTCGTGTAAATGAAGTAAGAGCATTTATCGTTTCTTCTAATCCGCTGTACATGTTAGCGTCATCTTTTCCCGTGAGCGTTGAATATTATCTGCAGGAACGATTGGGGTATGAAATCGGAGGGGTGTTTTTATACAAACCAATGTTCAATAGCCATGCAAAAATCCCAACAAATACTGTCTATTCAAAAGGTGCAGAATTGTATGTACGGCAAAAATTTTACCGTAGGGATAAGGATTATGGTATGTTGTACATGGCACAGGAATTACGATATGGATATTCCGTATACGAAAACAATTTTATTGATTTTACTGCCCCTGTTGCCGGCGCTCCGGAACACATGCAGCAGGTTCAGCAGACGATTGAATATTCCATTCTGTTTGGTGACCGTATTATGATTGACCAGCGAAAAAAAGGCTGGACGTTTGATATATATGGCGGCATTGGACTTGGTTATAGAAATGTTACAACAAACTGGACCGGCTCGGATATTGAATATGGAGCAGTATTTCCCGGTGTGTCCAGATCACCTGTTTCTATTCCTTTTCGGTTTGGTTTTACTGTAGGATATAAGTTTCCTAAAAAGTAAAAATTATCAAGACATAACGCTAAATGCATGACGCTTTAATAGCTATTCTGTATATTTTACTTATTACAGACTCAAAAAAAACGTATATTGCAGCCTGTTAATAAAATGATTTAAGGATAAACACCTTACCCATGAGTAAACTGGTTGAAATTGCGCTTCGCCCTGAAGACGCTGTTCGTGATGAACAAATTAAACGAGCAATCAAAGCTCAGACTTCTTATCAATCCCTCGATTTTCAATACCGGATCAAACGTCGTTCCATCGATGCGCGCGGCCGTCAGGTATTGGTTCGCATGGGCGTAGAAGTATTTGATAAAGGAGAGCTGCTTCCCCCGCTTTTAGCGCTGCATAAACAAATATATAAGCCAGCAAACGATAGTAAACATCAGGTTGTGATCATAGGAGCAGGTCCGGCTGGTTTATTTGCCGCCTTGCGGTTATTGGAGTACGGCATTAAGCCGGTTGTTATTGAACGCGGTAAAGACGTACGTGCACGCAGAAGAGACCTGGCAGCCATTAACAAAGATCATATTGTAAATCCGGAATCAAATTACTGTTTTGGAGAAGGCGGCGCGGGTACGTATTCCGATGGGAAATTATATACCCGTTCCAAAAAGCGCGGCGACATCCGAAAAGTATTGGAGGTACTGGTAGCACATGGTGCTACGGAAGATATTCTGGTAGATGCGCATCCGCACATTGGTACCAATAAATTACCTGTATTGGTTACAGATCTTCGTGAAACCGTTAAAGCATATGGCGGTGAAGTATTGTTTGATACACGCGTTGAAAAACTCATTATACGAGATGGCGTTTGTGCGGGCGTGATTACACACAATAATGAAAAAATTGAAGGCATAGCAACCATACTTTGTACGGGACATTCAGCGCGCGATATTTTTTATATGCTGCATGAGCAAGGCATTCATATTGAAGCGAAACCCTTTGCCTTAGGTGTACGGATTGAGCATCCGCAAACGTTGATCGATACGGTGCAATATCATTGTTCCGGTGATCGTGGCGATTATCTTCCGGCAGCAGCGTATTCATTGGTTACACAAACGCAATATCAAAAAGTAGAACGCGGTGTATATTCCTTCTGTATGTGTCCGGGCGGCTTTATTGTACCAGCGGCTACCGCACCGGGAGAACTTGTGGTTAACGGGATGTCACCAAGTAAACGTGATTCAAAGTTTGCCAATTCAGGCATGGTAGTAGCGGTTGAACTGGACGATATAAAAGAATTCAGTAAGCATGGCCCCTTTGCTGCACTTGAATTTCAGAAAAGCGTAGAACAGAATGCCTGGGCTGTTGGTGGTAAAACACAGACAGCGCCGGCACAGCGTGTCGCAGATTTTATTCAGAATAAATATTCTTCCTCTCTGCCGGATTGTTCCTACCAGCCAGGTTTAAAGAGCGCCAGGATGGACGATGTGTTGCCGGATATGATCGCGCAGCGCCTCCGTCAGGGATTAAAACAATTCGAACATAAGATCAAAGGGTATACCAGCAACGAAGGGTTGCTGATCGGTGTAGAAAGCCGTACATCATCCCCCGTATTTGTTCCAAGAGATAAAGAAACCTTACAGCACATTACCTTAAAAGGCCTGTATCCATGCGGCGAAGGTGCCGGTTACGCAGGCGGAATCATGTCGGCCGCTATGGATGGGGAGAGCTGTGCGTTACGGATCGCACAGGGGCTGGGGTTGGCAGCAGTGGAAATAAATTCCAAATAACAAAACACTAATTCCGGAATATCTCATTCATACTGCAAAATACAAATCCTGACGGAAATTTAATTTATACGAGCTTTCATGAATTTGAACTTTGGGAAGGGCAACCGATTTTGAATAATTATGGAGGGAAAGCAGTTTTACGATCTAAAAATAAACCTTTATTTGCAGAACTAGTCGCTCTGCAAATTTTTATTGATCAGGGTTTTCAAGGGGGGGATTTACTCTTATGGAAAAACGACGAATTGAAATTTGCGGAGCTAAAAAGATAAAAAAAGATAAAATAAGAATAACTCAAATTGACTTTTTAAAGTCATGCCTTTTATGTGGAATGAGGACTGATCAATTTGAAATACTTGAATGGGAAATAACTAAAAAATAATGCGATCCAGAAGCATACTCTAATTGAAAGCACTGTCGCGCTTCATTGCCATCACATTTATGTGACGGATAATGTTAGAAATTTACACTGTACACTCTAAACTTTACACTAATTATTCTCTGCACTATTTTTACATTTTTTTTGTTTATCTTATAATTACAAACAACCGCTATCATTCACATGAAAAAGACATTAATCTTAGGTGCTACACCCGAAACAAACCGATACGCATATCTTGCTGCAGAACGCTTAAAAAGTCATGGACATGAGTTTATACCGGTGGGTCGTAAAAAAGGCGAGGTGCTGGGTAAAACCATTATTAACGAACGTCCGGTTATAGAAGGCGTTGATACGGTTACATTGTATATTAATCCTCAAAATCAGTTAAGTGAATACAACTATATCCTTTCTCTGAAGCCGAAAAGAGTGATTTTTAACCCCGGAACAGAGAATGAAGAACTCGAAGAAATCCTTTCAGAAAATGGAATCGAACCTGTAATCGGATGTACCCTTGTAATGCTCTCTGCTGGAACATTTTAAGTTGCATTTTATGTGGATAAAAACTATTTTTTCGCTATCAAATGCGGGTAAAAAAATGTATTTTTACATTATAGCTACCTAAAGAAAATGAGCGAAATTACTGAACAGAATGCAGCTGGCTATTCAGCGGATAGTATCCAGGTTTTAGAAGGTCTAGAAGCCGTACGTAAACGACCAGCCATGTATATTGGCGATATCGGCATCAAAGGTTTACACCATTTGGTTTGGGAAGTTGTCGATAACTCTATTGATGAAGCGCTCGCGGGTCATTGCACCGATATTACGGTAGAAATAAATGAAAATAATTCCATCACGGTAACAGACAACGGTCGTGGTATTCCTACAGGTGTGATTGCTAAATATGGCAAATCGGCACTTGAAGTTGTATTAACCGTATTACACGCCGGGGGTAAATTTGATAAAGATTCCTATAAAGTTTCAGGTGGTTTGCACGGTGTAGGGGTTTCCTGCGTAAATGCACTTTCAACAGATATGAAAGTTACCGTTTACAGCCATGGCAAAGTACATCAGCAGGAATATAAAAAAGGGATTCCACAATATGATGTAAAAGAAATAGGCGAATCAGACCTACATGGAACAAAAGTTCAGTTCTTACCGGATGATACTATTTTTACAAGTTCAGAATATAAATACGAAACCATTGCCAACCGTTTAAGAGAATTGTCTTTTCTGAACAAAGGTATTCGTATCACGCTCCAGGATCACCGTCAGGTAGATGCGGAAGGGAAATCTGAAATCGAAATGTTTCATTCAGAAGGCGGTTTACGTGAATTTGTAGATTATCTGGATTCAACAAGAGAAAAACTTATTCCGACACCTTTATACATGGAAAGCGACAAAGGGCCTATTCCTGTTGAAGTTGCCATGTTGTATAATACATCGTATTCAGAAAACGTATTTTCTTACGTAAACAATATCAATACCATTGAAGGCGGGACGCACGTTGCCGGTTTCAGAAGAGCCTTAACGCGTACGTTGAAATCCTATGCCGACAAATCGGGCATGCTGGAAAAACTGAAGATGGAAGTTACCGGTGACGACTTTAGAGAAGGTCTTACTGCCGTAATTTCTGTGAAAGTGCAGGAGCCTCAATTTGAAGGTCAGACAAAAACAAAATTAGGAAACTCAGATGTAATGGGCGCCGTTGACCAGGTGGTTGGCGAAATGCTTAATACCTATCTGGAAGAGAATCCGAAGGAAGCGAAGATCATTGTTCAAAAAGTGATTTTAGCTGCACAGGCCAGAAATGCAGCGCGTAAGGCGCGTGAAATGGTACAGCGTAAAAACGTTTTATCAGGTTCAGGCCTTCCGGGTAAACTGGCGGATTGTTCTGAAAGTGATCCGGAAAAATGTGAATTATATCTGGTGGAAGGGGATTCTGCCGGTGGATCAGCAAAACAAGGCAGAGACCGTAAATACCATGCAATTTTACCCTTAAGAGGTAAGATTCTGAACGTTGAAAAAGCACAGGAACACAGGATCTACGAAAACGACGAGATCAAGAACATGATTACCGCGCTTGGTGTATCATTTGGTACAGAAGAAGGTGAAAAAGTGTTGAACCTGACCAAACTTCGTTACCATAAAGTGATCATCATGACGGATGCGGATATCGATGGTTCGCACATCCGTACCCTGATCCTGACATTCTTCTTCCGTTATATGCGCGCTCTTATTGACGGCGGACACGTATACATTGCTCAGCCACCGCTTTACCTGGTTAAAAGAGGTAAAGAGGAAAAATATTGCTGGACCGAAGAACAACGTGAAGCTGCTGTAAAAGAACTTGCCAAAGATGGGAAAGAAGATTCGGTTGGTATACAACGATACAAAGGTTTGGGTGAGATGAACCCGGAACAGCTTTGGTCTACAACTATGGATCCGGAGAAAAGAAGCCTTAAGCAGGTAAGTGTTGAATCTGCTGCTGAAGCGGATCACTTATTCTCTATGTTAATGGGAGATGAAGTCGCTCCAAGAAGAGACTTTATCGAGAAGAATGCCCGTTATGCTAAAATTGATATTTAAGAATAAATAATATTATAAAAATAATGTGAAAGGGGTTGAATAAACCCCTTTTTTCGTTTTATTTAGCAGTGTAATTCTACATGTATGGTTATTAAAGATTCTATAAATGCCAAAGGGACACAAGTCTCTACTAATTATATAAGTCGCGATTTAAGTTGGATAAAATTTAATTACCGGGTTTTAGATCAAAGTAAAAATGAACAACGGAATATTTTTGATCGCCTGAAATTTCTGGCGATTACGTCATCAAACTTAGATGAGTTTTTTCAGATCCGTGTCGGAAGTTTGTATAACTATTTAGATTACGATAGAGAACGCATTGACTATTCAGGTTTGCGTGAAATAGCATTTAAAAAAGTATTGTTTCAGGAATTACAGGATTTCTGTAAAGATCAGCTTGCTGTTTTTACAGATCAATTGAAACCTGAATTCGAAAAGAATGATTTTACAATTGTTTCAAAAGAAGATGAATTGTCAAAAGAAGAAAATGAAACGGTAAAAACGTATTTCAAAAAGACAATTTTCCCCATGCTTACCCCGATGACGTATGATAACCATCATTCGTTTCCGATCATGATGAATAAATTGCTGGTGTTTGGTGTCGTAACCATCAACCGCAACATTATTGGTGAGCAAAGACGATTAACGCTGATCCAGCTTCCGACCAACATTCCGCGGTTTTTTGAAATTGAACGCGACGATAAGATTCTGTTCATACCGATTCAGGAAATTGTTCGCTGGAACATTTTTAAATTGTTCAGAAACGTAGAGATCTTATCCGTAAATCTTTTCCGTATTACACGAAACGGAGATTTTTCTGTTGAAGAAAGTGATGATATTGATGAAGCATTTATTGATGAAATAAAAAAGAAAATCAAGACACGGAAAACAGCACGTGTTGTCCGTATAGAAGTAGAAGAGCATTATTCATCCTGGATGATGAAGATTTTACTTGGCCGTTATCACATTGATGAAAGCAATATTTTTATAACGCCAACACTAATGGATTTTACCTGTCTGTGGCAAATTGTAAATCATCCGGAATTTAAAAACTATCAGAATAAATTGTCTCCGCCTGTACAGCCTTTAGCACTTGCGGTTCCCACAGGCGATGAATCATTTAATCTGTTAAAATATCTGCAGAAGAACGATGTTTTATTGCATCACCCGTTCAATGATTTTAAATACGTATTGGAATTGCTGGAGCAAGCTGCAGAAGATTCCGGTGTATTGGCGATTAAAATTACCATTTACCGTTTAGCGAAACATTCGCGTATTACGAATGCCTTGTTAAAAGCGGCAGAAAACGGCAAGCACGTTTCTGTATTGTTTGAAGTAACGGCACGTTTTGATGAAGAGAATAATATTAAAGAAGCACAGCGTTTACAAAAGGCTGGCTGTTTTGTAATTTATGGTTTCAATAAATACAAAACACATACAAAACTGATGCTGATTGTTCGTAAAAATTCCAACGAATCAATTACACGTTATGTACATATGTCGAGCGGTAATTACAACGAAGATACGGCACGTTTATATACCGATATCAGTTTGTTAAGTACAAACGAAGTGTATGCCCAGGATATCAGTGAATTCTTCAATGTAATTACAGGCCACTCAGAGCCGGGTGATTATCAAAATATTATTACGGCGCCGGGAGATATGCGCCGTAAATTAATTGAACTGATTGATCACGAAGCAGAAAATGCACGCAATGGTAAATCAAGCGGGATCGTAATTAAAATCAACTCCCTGCAGGATAAAGATGCCATTGATGCGTTGTATGTAGCGTCACAGGCGGGTGTGCCGATCAAATTGATCGTTCGTGGTATGTGCTGTCTGCGCCCTGGTAAAGAAGGCTTAAGTGAAAATATCTCCGTACGTTCAATTGTTGGAGATTTGCTTGAACATAATCGTCTGTATTATTTCCATAACGAAGGCGATCCGAAAGTATACGGCGGCAGCGCGGATATGATGGTACGAAGCTTTGACAGACGTATTGAATCGCTGTTTTTAATAGAAGATAAATTGTCTAAACAGATTGCACTGGAAATATTGAATCTGAATTTACTGGACAATGTAAACTCATATACCTTAACATCAGATGATGTATATGTAAAGAATATTCCTACACAAGGTGAACCGATTGTGAACGTACACAAAGATTTTTATTATCTGGATAAAAAGAAAGTACTTAAAGTGAAATTGTTCTAAGAATTATTTAATTTCTATATAAAAAAAGAGCGTTCTGCTGATCAGCAAGACGCTCTTTTTTATAGAAACCGCAAATTATTTTTTGCTTTTAGTGATTTTGTAGAATAGTTTATATGTTTGAACTACTACCACCGGAATGAAACTACATGCGATTGAAACGACTACAGCTTCTGCTGGTAACAGTTCAAGACCCAGTATAAGGCGTGTATACGGGATTGCATATACCGTGATCATAATACCTGCACATAATAAAATTGCCAGCCACACAAATATATTTTTTGTTATATCGTTCAGGAACATTTTTGAACTGAAGGACGACATGTTTAATACATGGAAAAGTTGTGAAAAGGCTAATGTAAGGAATGCAGCATTGTTAGCAATTTTATGGTCTGATTCAATAATGTGATTGCAATATAACACAGAAATGATAACCGATACAGAAATAAGTAAGGAGTACAATGCAATTCTTATCCAGTCTTTATTGGTAAGTATATTTTCTTTTGCATCCCGCGGTTGTTTTTCCATTACTTTCTCATCGCCTTTGCCTACGCCTAATGCAAGGGCAGGAAACACATCGGTTACCATGTTCAGGAATAAAATCTGTAGCGGTAACAAGGTAGAGAGCGGTGTAATAAAACCAAGTATGGTTACAATAAAGATCTCGCTTAAATTGCAGGAGAATAAATACACAATAAATTTTTTAATGTTGTCAAAAATTTCTCTGCCATGTGCTACTGCTTCAGCTATCGATGTAAAGGAATCATCCTTCAATACAATGCCTGCTGTTTCTTTTGCAACCTGTGTGCCGCGCAGTCCCATAGCAATACCAATGTCTGCTTTTTTCAGCGCCGGCGCATCGTTTATGCCATCACCGGTCATGGCAACAATATTTCCGGCTTTTTGAAAGGCTTCAACAATCTCCAGCTTTTGTTTTGGTGTAGTACGTGCAAAAACAGAAGTCGCAAGAATTTTCTCTCTCCATTCATCTGTTACCGCTTCTGCCTCCGGCAGATCCTGGCCGATAATTACATGCTGTTCATTTTCATCTACCAGTCCGATTTTTTTTGCAATATTTAAGGCTGTCATCGGGTGGTCACCAGTGATCATAACAATGCGTATGCCCGCATTTCTGCAACGCAAAATAGCATCTTTAATGTCCATACGCGGCGGGTCCAGAAACCCGATCATACCTACGTGGATGAGTTCCGATAAATAATTGTCTGTATTGATATCCTGACCTTCCCGATAAGCAAACGCTATAACACGCAGTCCGTCTGCCGCCATTTTTTCAGATTCATCCAGAATGCCTTTTTTCTGTTCATCATTCAGATCTTTAATTTCGCTGCCATATTGAATTTTGCTGCAGTTGTTTAACAGATGTTCTACCGAACCTTTAGCAGCTACAAATTTCCCGTTTGGAGAATTATGCAGCGTTCCCATAATCTTGATATCAGAATTAAAAGGCACTTCGCCAATACGTTCAAATTGCCCTTGTAAGTCTTTTGCAGATGTTCCTGAAACATTTGCCAGCAAAATCAGTGCAATGTCAATCGGGTCGCCCGCAGCAGGTTTCTGATCGTCTTTCTGTTCCTGCTGCTCAAGGGGAGCATTGTTACACAACGCACCCACCAGGCGCATTTTTTCAAAATTCTCTTTGCTCTTTTCTATCTGTTTATCCGGGTAGTTTACGGTGTTATTGTTAATCTTTACCGCTATTTTTTCTTCCGGGAAAGAAAAGGTTTCTACATAAATTTTATTTTCAGTAAGTGTGCCTGTTTTATCTGTCAGAATCACGCGTGTACCGCCAAGCGTTTCCACGGCAGAAAGTTTTTTTACGATTGCATTCCTCTTAGCCATAAGGAGCATGCCATGCGAAAGCGCAATGGTGGCAACAATCGGAAGTCCTTCCGGGAAAGCTGCCACCGCAAGGGCTATAGAGCTTTCGAAAATCAACACCCATTCTTTGCCCTGTATCACACCTGTTGCAGCAAATATAGCAGTCATTGTCAGTGTGATCCAGATCAGTTTTTTACTTAGTACATTTATTTTTTGATCTAAGGGTGTTTGTTTATCTTCCGACTTTTCTACCAGAGACGTAATAGTACCGAGCTGTGTATGTTCGGCTATACCAGTAATAAGTGCTTTGCCGTTTCCATTCACAACCGATGTACCTTTGAAAACCATATTGTGTTGATCTCCCAACGCAGTATTGGCTTGTAATTCCTCGGTCTTTTTTTCCGCAGGTAACGATTCACCGGTCAGAGAAGATTCATCACATTTGAGCTGGTTCGCTTCAATGATACGTCCGTCGCCCGGAACAACATCACCGGCTTCCAGCAATACAATATCTCCGGGTGTAATATTTTCAGAAGGGATCTCTTGTTTCTTTCCATCGCGGATCACATTTGTTTTGATCACGTCCATTTCTTTCAACGCATTCATTGAACTGCGTGCCTGAAGCTCCATTAAAAAACCGATGATGGCATTAACCACAATTACGACAAGGATTGCAGCAGTTTCAATAACATCTTTAAAGTATAAAGAAACAGCTGCCGCAGCAAGAAGCAGATAAACGATCGGACTTTTAAACTGTAATAACAGCATCAGCCAGATACTTTTTTGTTTCTGAACCTGATAAATATTCTGTCCGAATTCTTTTATTCTGTTTTCTGCTTCACTGGTTGTTAAACCAGACTGGGTATTTGTTTGAAAGTCATTAATAAGTGTATCTGCCGATACGGAAAACGGATTTTCGAAGGGGTATTTAATGCTCATAGCTGAAGGATTGAACAGGTTTATGTGTATAAAATAGTGCTGAAATAAGTAATCATATTAAATTTAAATTCTATAATAACTGTTACAGAAAAATCGTTTTTATTATCAAATTAACAATGTTAAAATAAAACATATTTTTAGTATTCAGGGAATTATCTGAATTGGATTGCTGTTATATATAATCTAAACCAGCTAATACATGAAAACATACCAGAAAGTATTAATTATAGCATTAGTAGCAATTTTATTGCCGTTTAGTAAGTCTGAAGCCCTTGTGCAGGGTGCAAAAGACGGAGAAATACCTCAATTAAAGAAAATTGCAGGTTTGAATCCTTCTGTTTATGCATATGCACTAAAAGGCTTTAACTCCATTCAGGATTCTTTGCATAAGAAATTCAGATATCTTGCTGTGGTAGATTTCTCTAAGCCTTCAACAGAAAGAAGATTTTATCTGATTGATCTGACAGATACTTCTTTAGTGTGTACAGACTATGTATGCCATGGAAAACATACAGGCGAAAATTTCGCAACGAGTTTTTCAAATGAAATAGAGTCAAATAAATCAAGTCTTGGTTTTTATATGTTATCAGAAACATATACAGGCCAGCATGGCTTGTCTATCCGCATGGATGGCCTTGACAAAGGTTTTAATGATAATGCACGTAAACGCGCTATCGTAATGCACACCGCGGATTATGCAGACGAAAAGTTATGTAAATCACAGGGAAGACTGGGACGTAGCCTGGGCTGTCCGGCTTTACCGGTATCGACCTTTACAACGATCGCTCCGCAGGTTGCAAACAATGCCTTGATTTTTCACTACTATCCCGATAACAATTATTTAAACACTTCAGTTTGGTTGCATTGACTAAGTTTATTATCTTAGGTATATGCTTAAAAATTTAGTTATATTACTCCTAGTGGGAGGCGTTTCAGTTGCCTGCTCAAAAAAATCAACACCTGCCAAGACTACAGCTAAAGTACCTGATAAGGGAGCCGTTAAGGTTCCCGATATTATAAAAGATCCTGTTTCTGTTTTCACGAAAGATGGATTCGAATCCAACAAAGATTTCATTATACAGAAAATTCAAAAAGCAGATACGACTGGTAACGGCATTGTTGCCCGGACTTCTATTTATAATTACACCAGTCCTGTTTTTAAATTATATAAAAAAAATGCCTACCAACCTTTCTGGACAAACCAGAGCAGAGTGGAAGAAGCTATTAATGTATTAAAAGCAAGCCAATATGAAGGTTTGAATCCGCAGGATTATAATTATAAGGTAATAGAATCCACATACAATACGTATAAGGAAGACAATAAAATAGATGAGGAAGAAGCCCTCGATATCGAATTGATGCTGACAGCATCTATGTATAAATATACAAATCATTTATATTTTGGTAAACTTGATCCCGTAGCCATTTACCCGGAATGGAACTACCAGCGCCCATCAAAAGATCTCATTACCGATTCTTTACTTGTTATTTACTTCAACAAAAATATTGATCAGATTCCTGTACGCTTCCGGCCGCAAATTGCTTTTTATGCATCGCTTCAAACGGCATTAATAAATGCGGACTCGCTGGAAGCAAACGGTTTTACAAGCAAAGAAATTCCGTATATCGGTAAAAAATTAGTAAAGGGCGATACCTCTTTTGTTATATTGGAAGTGAAAAAGCGCTTACAGGCAACAACCGAATATAGTTTTAATGAGCTTAATAATGTTTTTGATGAACAGCTGTTTCAATCAGTAAAGATTTTTCAGGAACACGTAGGATTGCATGGTACGGGTGTTATTGACAAAACAACATTGGCTAAATTAAACTATACGCCTGCACAGATCCGTAATACGATACGTGCTAATATGGAGCGCTGCCGGTGGTTTTCAAATGAGCTACCGAATGAGTATATTTTAGTTAACATTCCGGATTATACCTTGTCACATTTTAAAAATGGAAAAGTAATTTATAATGAAACGGTTATTGTTGGAAAGCAACTCAATCAGACGCCTGTTTTTCAGGCAACAATTTCAAATGTAGAATTTAATCCTTACTGGACAGTGCCCAGATCAATTGCTGTTAAAGAAATTCTTCCATCCTTAAAAAAAGATCCACAATATTTAGAAAAACATAACATGTTTTTAATGGAAGGAGATAAAGAAATTGCATCTCCGCCTTCTTTTGCCGGGTATTCAGACAGCTATTTTCCGTTTACAATAAAAGAAAAACCCGGTCCTAAAAACTCATTGGGTCAGGTAAAGTTTTCATTCCCCAACCCGTATTCTATTTACATGCACGATACGCCTGCAAAATATCTGTTTGATAATGATGTGCGCTCATACAGTCATGGCTGCATCCGTCTGCATAATCCCTTAAAGTTTGCAGATCATTTATTGTCGCAGCAGGGAGTAACAGAGAAACGCATTGATGAAATTGTTCAATCGGAAAAAAATTATGTTATGGCGCTGGAAACAAAAATGCCGATCATGATCAGTTATTTTACCTGCTATACAAAAAAAGGAGATAACCGCCTGTATTTTTTTTATGATGTATATGACAGTGATAAGAAAATTATTGAAGGTCTGAAAAAATAATGCTTTCGTTGATTTGTTAAAAAATCTGTTAAAATGCTATATTGTTGTGTGAATATACATCACCTATGATATAGCATTTTATGAAATATTCTAACCGCATTTTTTTTAGTGTCATTTTTTTACTGATTATCAGTACATCCTGTTCTAAGAGCGGGAGAGATGAAATAAAAACAGCTACACCCATCCAGATACCGCCAGATGTATTTGATTCTGTACGTGCGCAGGTTCAGGATAAATTTTTACATGTTTTTTCCGGAGACGATTTATTTCTGTTTCGTGGAGATACACTAACCAGGACAGATTCCCTGGCAGATTTATATGCACGCAATAACTATACACCATTTTGGTTATATAAAGAACGCATAGAAGACGTGTTGCATATTTTTAAAAATTCTACTTCAGATGGATTAAATCCGGAAGATTATGAATATACAGCATTGCAAAGACAATATGCCGATTGTCTGAAAGATCCTATTACAGTAACGGAAGCGATGAGCCTTGAAATAGTTATTTCCCGTTCAGTATTGTTATATGTAAAACATCTCTATAATGGTAAGGTAGATCCGGTAAGTGTTTTTCCGGAATGGAATTACCAGCGTTCGGCTTCAGAGATTATTTCTGACTCCATGCTTGTCCGTTATTTTACCGGTAATCTGGATTCATTGCCAGCTATTTTACGGCCGCATTATGATATCTATGAATCACTAAGAAGAACACTCAGGCTTGTTGATAGTCTGGGTTCTCAGGCTATCTATAATCAGAAGCTTCCATACCTTGACCGCACGCTTACCCTGGGGGATACCTGTTATATTATTTCATCTGTAAAAAGACGGTTACAATCTACTTCTGAATACAATTTTGATTCACTGAATAATACCTTTGATGAACAGCTGCAGGAATCTATCCGGATTTTTCAGACCCATGTAGGACTGCACGCTTCCGGGAAAATCGATAAGAAAACAATCGACAAACTGAATTTTACTGCTGCAGAAGTAAGGGGCGCGATCCTCGTAAACATGGAACGTTTCAGATGGCTGCCAAATGATCTTCCCAAAGAATTTATTCTGGTGAATATTGCCGATTATACGCTTCGTCATTTTATAGATAAGAATGTAGTATATACGGAATCGGTTATTGTAGGAAGAGAATATACCTCAACACCTGTGTTTGAAGCGATGATGACATACATCGAATTCAATCCGTACTGGACAGTGCCACGCTCCATTGCTGTAAAAGAAATTCTGCCTTCTCTAAAAAGAAATCCGAATTATCTGCAGTCACATAATATGGATCTGTTCAGAGGGAATGCACAAGTAGCCATACCAAGTTCATTCAGTAATTATACCGCCGGTAATTTTCCATTTACCATAAAAGAAAATCCCGGACCTAAAAATTCACTTGGCCAGGTAAAGCTGATGTTTCCGAATCCATATTCTATCTACCTGCATGATACGCCTGGTAAGTATTTATTTGAGCAGGAAGAGCGCTCTTTCAGCCATGGGTGTATCCGGTTAAAGGATCCGCTGAAATTTGCGCTGCACATTCTTTCAAAGCAGGGTGTTACACAAGCTGATATTGATAAGATAATCCGTAATAAAAAGAATTATGTGATTCCGTTAAAAGAAAAAATACCGGTCATGCTTACCTATTTTACCTGTTATTCGAAACGGGGAGACATACATTTATATTTCTTTAAAGATATTTACGGCAAGGATAAAAAAATCCTGGAAGCATTACAAAATAGTACTTCAAAATAAAATTGCATGGCATTCACTAATCGTTTCGTCTTTAGGATTTGAAAGACAAGCCCGCCTTTTTTAAGGCATCTATAAGTTTAGGTAATGAGGCAGGTCCCATGCCATGCAGCGATAGAATTTCTTCCTGTGTATGTGCTGCCAATTGCTTTTCTGTTTTTACTCCGATTGATTCTAATGCTCTTCTGGCAGGAGCGCCTAATGTTGATAGAAATACTTCACTTGGTTATTTCGCCGCTTCGCAAACCGGACAAGCAGGGCACTCAGTACTTTTATAATACTGATGTCCGTTTTTACATGTCCGTAGTAGTTTCTTTTGCTGCACGTTAATAATTATTTATTCATTTTACTGAAATTCATGTACAGTACATTCCATCTGTGTCCATCCAGATCAGAGAATGCACAACCATACATCCATCCTTCAAATTCTGCAGGCCTTGAAAATACTATACCTCCGGCTTTTTCAACTTTTACAGCGATATCACGAACTTCCTGTTCGCTTTCCGCATCAAATGAAAATAATACTTCCGAAGATATTTTCGTATCGGTTAAATCATGCTGCACGATTTGTTTGAATAAATTTTCTTCAAACAACATTAATATAATGTTTTTGTTTCCGATTTTTATAGCCGCAGATTTTTCAGTGTTGCCCTGACCTTCATTCAATGAAAAACCAATAGCGGTAAAAAAATCACGTGATTTAATAACGTTTTTAACCGGAAGGTTGATCCATAAATCCTTTGTCATACGTATTATAGTTGGTTTGTATTGTAAGATAAAATTTTATCTTCAAAGGTAATAGAATACAAGTGATTTAATATTAGCAAAAACGACAATATAGGCGGGTATATACGACAAGTGATTTTTCTGTTGTTAATGCAGCCAGGAATCAACTTTTTGAGATGTCCACTTGTTATTTTTAAATTGATACAACAATACATCTCCGCTTCCGCAAAGTCCTGGACATAATGATTGGATGCATATAAATGCTTTCTTTTTATCTTTTGAAAAATAAGGCAAAGAGAAAGTGTACCAGTTATTTTTATTAGTAAGACTAAAACCTGTTTTCTGATTGTTCCATTTTAAATTATGCAGTCTGCTTTTTTCAGCCATCATGTATGTTATATCACTTTTTTTTAGACACGCATGATTTGGAAGTAATGTTAAGGTATTCAAAATTAACTGAGCTGATATGTTAACGGATACGGATGAATCTGTATTGTAAATTAGTTTAGTGGAATCAACACCGGATGGGTTCTGATCATACGGGTTTGTTTGAGGTGGAGTTATAATAAACCTTGATAGATATACTTCATCACTTTCAACATATAAACAATTTTTAACTTCTTGAGATAGGCCATAACTGTATTGTAGTTTTTGATCTGCTAGTACCATTTTTAAGAAATCATACAGATATTGATTTGTGTCGGGTAAGGTACTGATTGTATGTATGGCGCTTGAATCAGGTTGTTGTTCTGTAACGGAAGATTTTGTTTTTCTACACATCCATAAAAGAATGCATTGATATAAAAAATAATCAGAATATTTTTTTTCATATAAAACACAATAATAAAAATTATCGAATGCCATTGATTAACCAGGTATTGTTTATCTTTTTCATATAAACAAGTAAAGAACTGTAATACGAATACGTTTTGTCTTTGGAAATATAACTACCCAACATTATTGTTACTACGGCATTTTCCTGGGTAATAAACCGGATAGATTTTACTGCCGTTACATCCGGTGCTTCCTGTGTATGGAGCCACTTGTAGACATTTTCAAAGTCGCAGTTTATTGCCTCAAACTGATCTAAGTCTGTATATGCAATAAAATCCTGATACTTAATTTTGGACAGGTTAGAAATACATGGCTGATACGCGTTTTTTTCCACATTAAGCAAAGAGTCAGAAAAATGATGTTGCTTAAGATTGCTGATATAACCTGAAAAATCTAAGGTGGTAGTTCCGTTTGGCGCTTGAATAAATGCTGGCTTATACGCAGAAAATGAACGCCCTTTTATTGAATTTAAATACCAATCAAAGAACGATGTTGCAACGGAACATGTTTCGATTGAATCTTTTTGTGTATGGGTTTCTGCGTATGAATGTATTGAAAAAACTGTTGTAAGAATTGAAAAAATAATTGTTATGAATGTGTTTTTCATATGGGACAGTATGTAAATATATAGAACAATGGATAATACCTTATTTCTTTTTATTCAGTAACGTTTCCAGGTTTTTAAGTTTTGTTTTCCAGAATCCATCAAAATTACTGATCCATTCCTGCAGATGAGTAAAACCGTCCTGATTCAGTATACAAACTCTTTCTCTGCCAATATCTTCAATACTGATAAAGCCTGCCGCATACAAGGCTTTTACATGCCTGGATACAGCGCAGGCCTGCTTATGTCAAATTTTTCTGCCAACGGTTAATGGATAAATTCTTTTCAGTAAGTAATTCAAGCATGTACCTTCTGTTCGGGTCAGCGATTACCTGAAAAATATCAGGTGTCTATTGGGTCATTGTATTGTTTGTCTAATAGTACATCAAGCCTTGCTTTGATTTTACCCCAGTCTTTATTCATGATCAGGTTGCACCTTTAAAACCTGACAATAGATCAAACCATCAAATCCGACTTTTACTTTAGGTTTTGTATTAAACATAAATGTATGTCCTGCAACCGGCTGAAAATCGCTTTCCATCAGCCATTGCGAAAGCAATTCCGGTTTGGTCAGATAATCCCATACCAGCTGTTGCGGATGGCCAAAATACCAGGTGTGCTTGATGTTGTTTTTTATCATTTGTACTTTTAAGTTATATAAATATAGGTAACTTAAAAGTTACATGAAATGATTTTATAGAATGGAACGGACTAAGCCCCCTTCTACACGTATGGAAGCACCATTTGTGGCTGAAGCAAGCGGACTTACGTAATAGGCAACTGTATCTGCGACTTCTTCAACAGATGCAAAACGCTGAAGAAGGGACGTAGGACGCATATTTTTAAAGAAATCTTTTTCAACTTCTTCAATACTGATATTGTTTGCTTTTGACAGATCTTCAATAAACGTACCTACACCTTTAGATTTGGTAGGGCCAGGTAAAATTGAATTTACAGTAACATTTGAGCCCTTGGTGAGTTCTGCTAACCCTCTGCTTACAGCAAGTTGTGCTGTTTTTGTCATGCCGTAATGTATCATTTCATCCGGAATAAATACAGCAGATTCGCTGGATATAAAAATGATTCTGCCCCAATTCTTTTTCAGCATGTTTGGAAAGAAATGTCTGGACAGGCGGATACCACTCATTACATTTACTTCAAAGAAGCGAAACCAGTCTTCATCCGGAATTTCTACGAATGCTTTGGGTTCAAAGATGCCGGCATTATTAATAAGTATATCTATGTCGGGGAGTGCTTGTATGAGTTTGTTTACCTCATCCACGTTTGAAAAGTCAGCAGCAATACCGGATATTTTTGCCTTTGGCACAGCTGATTTTAGTTCGCGGATGGCCTCATCAATATTGTGCTGTGTTCTTCCATTAATAATAACCTGAGCTCCTTCCATAAGAAGTCTTTTAGCAATTGCAAAGCCAATACCTGCGGTAGAGCCACTTACAAAAGCTACTTTATCTGACAGTTTTAAATCCATACTAATTCAATAAGAGATGATGTAAAATAAAGAATATGTTAATGTTTAGAAACAGCAGCTTTTTAAGCTGCTATAATTTCTTTTTTGAAGAAACTGTTTTCTTTTTCGGAGTGTTTTTTTTTGCTGCTTTTATCGCAGCGTTTGTTTTGTCTTCTTTTACCCTGAATAGTGTAATTTCTTTGATGAGTTTAACCGGTAGTGGTTTATCCAGCGGAAATTGTACAGCACCTTTAGACGTTTTATAATCTGCGCATTCATCGCTGAACAATTTGATTCCGGATGGAGTAGGGTAGAAGCCAATGTGATTTTTATATCCGGCAAAATAGACTAATACACTGTGCAGTTTAAATGCCGGCATTCCATAGCTGATTACTTCTTCCGCTTTTGGTGCAGCCTTTTTAATCGTTGTCCGCATTTGCTGAAGCAGCTTTTGAGTATGCTCCGGAAAAACTGAAATGTATGCGTCTATCGTTTCAGGTTTTTTTTCGTTTACCTTCATACTACCTGTTGGTTTAAAATTGTAAACAGAATTGAATTACGCACCAAATTGGTTGAGATGATGATCCAGGTGTTTGTAGAACATGTTGTTCCATTCTCCTTTTGTAAGCACACCAAATGAATGGGATTCTTTGTTATCAAAGTATGATTCGCCCAGCTGCTGTGTTTTTATAATATGGTCGATCAAACGTATTTTTTCTTTTTCAAAGTTCCGTTCATCTTTGATAAGAAATGCCGGAGAAGTCATTGCACCTTTTTTATATGGTTTTTCATTCACAACCAGATCTTTTGCAACCAGTTTGATAATGAATTTCATTAATACGTTTGGTTTTGGATGTTTGTCTTCATATACCAGTTCATAGGCAACATTACAATGCGCCAGCATTTGATTGATGCTCATTTTTCCCCATCCTGCCTTTGATTCCGGGCTTAGTGTGTTGATGCGTGCTATCACTTCGGTTGTAACTTCAGGGGTAAAGATGTTTTTCATATTAAAGGTTCGTTTTAAAATTACCTGTTAAAAAGGTATATGTATATATACTGTCTAAAATAAAAATATTTTTTCCCTTAACCAATAGCTGTACAGCTGCCGGCAATTACTTTCCAGTTTCCGTCAAATAGTTTCCATACTCTGAGATACCGGAATGTATTGTCGAGCGTATGTTCCATGTATTCGCCTTTTATTTCAATGTTCACAGAAACAACAACGGTATCGTGTATGATCCGGATGATATAATCACTCGGTACTACAGCGCGTAACGCGATTTTTCCGGAACTGTAAGCTGCGATATCTGTTTCTTTTGTAACGGTTTCTCCTGATGGAATAATGAAAAGCAGATCATCGTGCAGTAATACCTCTAATGATTCTACATCATTATTCTGAATGGCAGTTAATAATTTCTTTTCACAATCAAGGATAACATCTCTTTGGTTCATATCAGGGGAGGATTTTATAACTCACAAAAGCAAATCGTTTGCTGTCGGGCGACCACGACGGAACATTGATCGTACCTTGTCCGCCGAAAAGTTTAGCGATCACTCTTGGTTCGCCGCCTTGCATGGGCATTAAGCGTAACGTGACATTTTTATTGGCCGGGTGTCCTTCGACTTCGGGTTCATAGGATACAAACACAATGTATTTCCCATCCGGTGATGGGTGTGCGAACCAATCATTGTAATCATCAAATGTCACCTGTTCCTGTTCGGAACCATCCGGTTTCATTCTCCAGATTTTCATTTTTCCTGTACGAACGGAATTGAAATAAATATATGTTCCGTCCGCGGTATAATCCGGGCCATCATCCAGGCCTGCTGCATCTGTCAGTCGTTGTTCTGTACCGCCATTAGCAGGAATGGTATAGATATCGAATTCGCCGTTGCGTTCTGCACAATAAGCTAGTGTATTTCCATCCGGAGACCAGCCGTGCCAGTAGGAAGGCGCGTTCGGTGTGATCAGCTTCGGTTCACCGCCACCGATCGGCATGGTATAGATCATGGATTTACCGCTTTCTTTTTCGTGATGACTAACAACTAATTGTTTGTTGTCAGGAGAAATTCCGTGATCGTTATTACAATGTGTCGCAAAGCCCGTGTTTACTTTAACCGGCGTGCCGCCAGTAGTTGGAATACGGTATATTTCACCTTTCATGTTGAAAAGAAGAAAGCTATCGCTGCGCGACCAGTTCGGTGCTTCAACGTTTTCGTCTGCCTGATAAATGATTTGCCGTGTGCCTGAATCAAGCGAAAAGATTTCTAAGGTGCTTTGTACCCGAACTACTTCTTCTGGATTATCCGGCTGACAACTTAAAAAGAAACCGATGGAGAAAAATGAAAAAACAATGCGTGAATACATAAGTAATGTTAGAAGGTGATAGAACAAATATAAAAGATTTATTGAATGTTTATGAAACTGTGGATTACCATTTTGCCTGGTGCTCTAATAATACGGCTGAATTTCTCGTTTTATAAAGATCCGTTGTTTATTTGCGTTACAAAAAGTACAAACAACGTATCACCTTTAAATATGAGTGTTTCGGTGATTTTCCCATGATTACCCGCACCATTGGTGCGGGTAATCATATCTTTATATTGTCTTTTTGTTTGTAATATACACCACCATATCCTTTTATATCCGGATTGAACATATCAGCTGTTAATATAGTATCCATTCTGTTCAGTGTAAAATAATTAAAACATCCATTATTATAAAAGCGGTAAGAACCATAGTATGTATCAGCATGTTGATGATCATGTCTGGCAAGTATCTGAACAGATTTGCTATCATCATCGTATACCGCGTATTCTTCATACATAACAGAAGTATCCACTTGTTTTAATATTGATGTGTCAAACAGTGATTTGTTTGAATAAACACGTGGGTTAACAGCTACTTTAGAATAACCGTTTTGAAGTATTTCTGTTTCAGACACGGTGTTGCTGAAAGGAATAAAAGAAACAATATATTTTTCATAGCCACTCTAATTTAGGATTAAAAATAAAGCGGCCGTTAATTATACATCAACAGCCGCTCTTAACACTTAAAATACATTACTTATAACGTTACCCCATTGCAATTGAATAGGCATGAATCATAAAATACGTTCCAACAATACCCATTCCAATCATTAAATAAAGAAACATTTTACGGGTAGATGTTTTTTGTATCACTAAACTGATCGCGCCAAATACAATGCAGATCTGTAAAAACAAACTCGCAAGATCAAATTTATCTCCGGCTTCACCTAGTTTTTCGGCTTCAGCTTTCCATTCGGCTGCTCCGGTCACGTTTCCTAAAGCACCTGTTTTTTCATCTTTGATTACCCAATCTTTTTTATCAATGTTTGCAGAACCATTTCTGATTTCATCCATTTCTTTTTTATATCTGGCAATGTCTTTAGATTGAGAATTTTTAATAGAATCAACAATCTTTTCATGCCCCTCTTTTATTGTATTTGTTACTTCTAATGTTGTTAGCGATTGCAGTTGATTCTGACACAAAATAGATTTGATACTTTTGGCTTGAGACCATTCATACATAGCGGCACTTTCTTTATGTGCGATCATTTCATCGTCTCCGTATCTGCCGCCGCCTAAATCATTGATGGATAAAATTGCTGCAAAAACAGCAATAAGCACACCAATAAAAAGCTCTATATTTTTTCCTTCTGATGTTGTGCCTTCTTCATTCATTTCCATAAATACTATTTCTGATATTTGTTTACGTTTCGGATACTGTCTAAATCGGTAATGTGCAGGTGTTTGTTTCTTTCATACAGCATCAGCATTAAACCATCCTTCAAACCTACTTCCGGTACCAGCATGTTTTTAGCTTTTGCGAATTCCATTACACTCGTATAGATTTCTGATGCAGGAATGATGACATCGGCACGGTCACTGTTCAGCATTAATACATTGATACGGTCTTCGTAGCTGTATTGAGAAATGTTGTGCTGTACTTCCTCGATCTTTTTAAGCGAGATCATGCGCTTGTCTTTTTTAGATTTTTCCGTCGTACCTAATTCAAAAATTTTACCGATGTTACCGCCTGTACCAATAGCTGTAACAGGTTTAGGAAGTTTATCAATATTGTCTTTTACCCATTGTTTCATTGACTCCCATTCTTCCGGTGCATCCAGCCCCTGTAATCTTCTTACGGAACCAATCTTAAAAGAACGTGCGGCAATTTTTTTTCTGTTTACAAACAGGTTCAGTTCTGTACTACCGCCACCCACGTCAATATGGATATAGCTGTTATCATCAAGTTCATTATGTAAAACGGTATTGATGAGTTCCGCTTCTTTGTCTCCGTCAATAATATCGATATCTACGCCAACCAGACCTTTTACTTTTAAAACGATATCTCTGCCGTTTTTAGATTCCCGCATGGCGGAAGTTGCTGAGATCATGTAGTCGTCAACTTCGTATAATTCGAATAGATTTTTAAAGGTTTGAATGAGTTTGATAAACTTCATTTCCTTTTCCGCAGAAATCATTCCCAAACGAAATACATCTTCACCCAAACGCAACGGGAAACGTACATACTCCATTTTTTTGAACATAATCATTCCGTTGTATTCCAAGATTTTGCTTACTTGAAAACGAATGGCATTGGAGCCAATATCAACTGCAGCTAATTTCACGTAGTAATGTTTAGGTATTCGTTCGTTACATCAAAAATACACAGTTGCCACGGCTTTTAAAAGCTATTTACGGTCTTTGTACTAATAAGCATACAGGATACTGAATGCTTTGGAAAGCGGTTATTTGTCCACGATCGAAGTATAATCATTTCTGTAATATATTGAATGTTATGTATTTGAAATTATTATCGCGTTCCTTTTGTTACGCTTCCAGACTGTAAGTTTCAGGTAATTAGTTGTCTTTGCGCCTGCAAGTGTGTAGGTTTGTATTTGAGGCTCTTAGAAGAAAGGAATAATTTATGACCAAGGCAGATATACGCGGCGAATTAGCCAAAAGAATTCTGATTCTGGATGGTGCAATGGGCACCATGATTCAACGTTACACATTAGAAGAAGAAGATTTCAGAAACGATAAATTAAAAAATCACGATCACCCGTTAAAAGGTAATAATGATTTATTAAGTTTTACGCGGCCGGATGTGATCAAGGCAATTCATACCGAATATCTGGCAGCCGGTGCGGATATTATTGAAACAAATACGTTCAGCGGTACAACCATTGCACAGGCAGATTACCGTCTGGAACATATGGTCTATGACATCAATTACTACGGTGCAAAAATAGCACGTGAAGCCGTTGATGAATTTATGAAAAAGAATCCGTCTTCGCCGCAGCGCTATGTAGCCGGAGCAATCGGGCCAACAAACCGTACCGCATCTATTTCTCCTGATGTAAATGATCCGGGTTACAGAGCGGTAACCTTTGATGAGTTAGCGAAAGCGTATAAAGACCAGGCTATTGCCTTGCTTGAAGGTGGGGCCGATCTGTTATTGATTGAAACGATCTTTGATACCTTAAATTCTAAGGCGGCAATCTACGCGATCATGGAATTGTTTGAAGAAACCGGCAACGAAGTTCCCGTAATGGTTTCGGCAACAATCACCGATGCCAGCGGAAGAACACTTTCCGGGCAAACAACAGAAGCATTTTTAATTTCAGTTTCACACGGCCCTTTATTATCCGTTGGTTTAAACTGTGCATTAGGTGCAAAAGAATTACGTCCGTATTTACAGGTACTTGCAAAAGAAGCTCCATTTTTTGTAAGTGCATATCCAAATGCCGGCTTACCAAATGAGTTCGGACAATACGATGAAACACCTGCCCAGATGGCAGAGCAGATAACCGTTTTCCTTGAAGAAGGATTGGTAAACATTCTGGGTGGCTGCTGCGGCAGTACACCGGATCACATCAGGGCGATGGCAGAAGTGGCTGCAAAATTTGCACCGCGTAAATTAGATGAAACAGTAGAAGCGTAGTAGTTAGCAGTAATGAGTCACAAAATCGGTACATTAAAATTAAGCGGGCTTGAGCCGCTTATTGTTGATAAAGGTTCCATCTTCGTAAACATTGGTGAACGTACCAACGTTACTGGTTCCGCGAAGTTTTTACGGTTAATAAAAGAAAACAAATACGAAGAAGCCATTGAAGTTGCGTTAGACCAGGTTCGTGGCGGAGCACAGGTGATTGACGTCAATATGGATGAAGGGATGCTGGATAGTGAAGCCGCTATGGTGCGCTATTTAAATCTGCTTGCTTCCGAACCGGAGATCTCGCGTGTACCGGTAATGGTCGATTCGTCTAAATGGCACGTGATCGAAGCCGGTTTGAAATGTATTCAGGGAAAAGGTATTGTGAACTCCATCAGCTTAAAGGCCGGTGAAAAAGAATATCTGGAACAGGCCCGTAAAATTAAAAAGTATGGTGCAGCGGTAGTTGTTATGGCCTTCGACGAAGACGGACAAGCAGATACATACGATAGACGTATCAGTATTTGCGAACGTTCGTATCGTTTGCTGGTAGATAAACTTGATTTCAATCCGAATGACATCATTTTTGACCCGAATATTTTTCCTGTAGCGACCGGTATTGATGAACATAAAAATTACGCGCTGGATTTCTTTAGAGCAACGCGCTGGATCCGGGAGAACCTTCCGGGTGCACACGTAAGCGGCGGTGTCAGTAACGTATCGTTTTCATTCCGTGGAAATAATACCGTGCGTGAAGCCATGCATTCCGTGTTTTTATATTATGCCATCAAAGAAGGCATGGATATGGGTATTGTAAACCCTGCCATGCTTGAAGTATATGAGAATATTCCGAAAGATTTGCTTGAACGTGTTGAAGATGTATTGCTGAATCGAAGAGACGATGCAACTGAACGTTTATTAGAATATGCTGATCGTGTTAAAGGAACAGATAAAGTTCAGGTAAAAGATCTTGAATGGCGAAAGGGGACGGTTGAAGAACGGTTGACATACGCTCTGGTAAAAGGAGAAATTGAATTCATCGATGCGGATACAGAAGAAGCGCGTCAGAAATATGTGATTCCGCTGAAGGTAATAGAAGGCCCGCTAATGGCAGGTATGAACGTTGTTGGAGATTTGTTTGGCGAAGGCAAAATGTTCCTGCCGCAGGTAGTGAAGAGTGCGCGTGTAATGAAAAAATCCGTTGCCTATTTAATGCCTTTTCTGGAAGAAGAAAAAGCGAAGAACGGAGATCAGCGAAATGCCGGCAAGATCTTAATGGCTACCGTTAAAGGCGACGTACACGATATCGGTAAAAACATTGTTGGTGTTGTATTGGCATGTAATAATTATGACATCGTTGATATCGGAGTTATGGTGCCGGCTGCAAAAATACTGGAAACAGCGATCAACGAAAAAGTTGACATCATCGGACTTTCCGGGTTAATCACGCCGTCGCTGGATGAAATGGTAACCGTTGCGAAAGAAATGGAACGTGCCGGATTTAAAATCCCTCTACTGATAGGAGGAGCTACAACGTCACGTATTCATACAGCTGTTAAAATTGATCCGAACTACAGCGGAGCCGTTATTCATGTGCTTGACGCATCTAAAGGAGTGCCGGTTGCCAGTAAGCTGCTGAGTGATGATCAGAGCGAAGCATTTGTAAAAGAAATGAAAGCAGAATATGCCCAGCTCCGGGAAGATTATGCAAACAAACGTGAAGATAAAAATTACGTAACATATAAAGAGGCATGTGCCAATAAATATCAGGTGGATTGGGAGACGGCTAAGATCGTTACACCAAAACAGTTGGGCAATTACGCACTGAATGATTTTTCGCTGGAAGAAATTCGGGAATATATTGACTGGACACCTTTCTTTCAGACCTGGATGTTGAAAGGCAAGTATCCGAAAATATTAAAAGATCCGGTAATTGGTGTTGAAGCAACCAAATTGTTTGAAGATGCCAATGTCTTGTTAGATAAAGTGATTGCTGAAAAATGGCTTACGGCAAACGCTGCATATGGTATGTACCCCGCAGCTGTGGTAAACGATGATACCGTTGAAGTCTATTCCGATGAAACCCGAACAACGGTGTTAAAGAAATTTCATTTCTTAAGACAGCAAGGTAAAAAAGGTAAAGATGTACCGAACATTTCGTTGGCAGATTTCATTGCACCGAAAGAATCCGGTAAGTTGGATTACATCGGTATGTTTGCTGTAACGGCGGGCATGGGCATAGAGCCACATCTGGAGCGCTTTGAAAAAGATCACGATGATTATAACAGCATTATGCTGAAAGCGATTGCCGATCGGTTGGCAGAAGCGTTCGCAGAATGTCTGCACGCAAAAGTCCGCAAAGAATATTGGGGCTATGCATCCGATGAAACATTGGATAATGAAGAATTAATTAAAGAATCATACATCGGTATTCGCCCGGCACCAGGTTATCCTGCCTGTCCCGATCATACAGAAAAACCGGACCTGTTTAAATTACTTGATGCAACAAATAAGACAGGCATCATTTTAACGGAGAGCATGGCTATGTATCCAGCATCTTCAGTTTCAGGATTTTATTTTGCCAATGCAGACGCCAAATATTTTGGTCTTGGAAAGGTGGCAAAAGATCAGGTTGAGGCCTATGCAAGCCGCAAAAACATGAATCTGTCGACCATGGAAAAATGGCTGGCGCCTAATCTTACATACGATATTTGATATTAATTCAATTAATTGAATTGAATCCCTGTTTATTCATTTAGACAGGGATTTCTTTTTTTAGTTTTAAAAAGGTCCTTATACAGGTCGATTTTGAAATTGAAATATTGAAATAGTACAATTTTTGAAAGCTATCGGGTAAAGTACATCAGGGATATTTTTTTTGAAAAGATCTTATTGTATAACTGCTTGTAAATTAAAAAGTTGGTTTTTTAAAAAGTCTTTAAAATTGTATTAATTTAAGTAAGTGTTATATAATTTGAATAAAAAAACAATCCGGCTAAAAGTAAAAATAATCGCATTTGATTGCAAAATGAGGCATTTTTAGTTAATTTAGTTTTACAATTCCTCCTAGAATTAAGCATACGCAAATAGTGGTTAATTCATTTTTGTAATTAAATAAACATATTTGCTTGACTAAAGTTAAAAATTCTACCGTTGCCAAACGGTAGAATTTTTTTTTGATATTGAGTTATAAAAATTGTGTTTAGTGGAGTGAAAAATATTTAACAAGTACAAATTGTTGATAACGCAATTCAAAAATAAAAGCGTTTGTTTTTTTTGATATGCATTTCATTTCGCATCATTCGATTTTCTAAAAAAATAATTCAGGTTTTCATTCAGACATTTTATTATGTAAATAAAATCGGTAATCATACAACGATTTATATTTAATGAGCGAATGGTATGCATTGTAATCGCTATGTTTTATGTATTTTTGTAAGATTACAACAAATATAATACATGAAGGTTACGGAGCACATTGCACAGGCAAAAGGTAAGACATTATTTTCAATTGAAATACTTCCCCCGCTTAAGGGACAAAACATACAATCTATTTTTGATGCTATTGATCCATTAATGGAATTTAAACCTCCGTTTATTGATGTTACCTACCACAGAGAAGATTATCAGATCAAAGAACGTGCTGATGGGACAAAGGAAAAGATCACTGTACGTAAGCGCCCAGGAACAGTTGGTATCTGTGCGGCGATTATGAACCGTTTTAAGGTTGATGCTGTTCCGCATTTGATCTGCGGTGGTTTTAACCGCCAGGAAACGGAAGATGCCTTGATCGATTTGCAGTTCCTGGGAATTGATAACGTACTTGCATTACGCGGCGACCCGATTAAGTTTGAAGGTAGTTTTGTAGCAAAGCCGGGCGGGTATAATTATGCCTGTGAATTGGTTTCGCAGATCAATGATATGAATAAGGGGATTTATGTAGAAGAAGATCTATTGAATCCGGCTCCGACTAATTTCTGTATCGGTGTGGCAGCATATCCGGAAATGCATATGGACGCGGCATCGATGGAAGTTGATATGAGAAATCTAAAACATAAAGTTGCATGTGGAAGTGATTACATTGTAACGCAGATGTTTTTCGACAATAAAAAGTATCTGGATTTTGTAGCGAACTGCCGCGCAAATGGAATTACGATTCCGATCATTCCAGGTATAAAACCATTAACAACTAAAAAACAATTACAGATCCTTCCAAAAATATTCCACCTGGTTATTCCGGAAGATTTGGTTAAAGAAGTTGAAAAATGTAAAGACGATGAGCAGGTTCGTCAGGTTGGAATTGAATGGGCGATACAGCAATCCAAAGAACTGATGCAGGCAGGAACTCCCGTATTGCATTATTATTCTATGGGAAAATCAGATACAGTCAAATCAATAGCTTCTAACGTATTTTAATGGAACCGATTGCTTCCCATATAAAGTTGATTGAATGCCCGCGTGATGCGATGCAGGGTATAATTCCCTTTATTCCTACGGAAGTAAAGGCTAAATATATCAATACGTTGCTGCGCTGTGGGTTTCATTCCATTGATTTTGGAAGTTTTGTTTCTCCTAAAGCAATTCCGCAGATGAAAGATACGGCAGACCTGCTGGATCTGCTTCAGCTGGATGGTGAACGTGCTGCATTATTATCGATCATTGCCAATGAAAGAGGAGCGGAGCAGGCGTTGACATATTCAGAAATTGATTATTTAGGTTTTCCGCTGTCTCTTTCAGAAACCTTTCAGCAAAAAAATACGAATAAAAGTATTGATGAGGCTATGCGAACCGTAGATGCTATTCAGCATTTATGTATCCGTCAGCACAAAAACTTAGTGGTATATCTGTCCATGGGCTTTGGTAATCCATATGGAGAGGCATATTCGCCGGCAACCGTAATTGATTTTGTAAAACAACTGGATCAATTAGAAATTACAACCATTTCCTTATCGGATACGATTGGAAGTTCAGAACCTGAATTAATTAAAAACCTGTTCCGGACATTACAGGCCTCTTATCCGCATATTGAATTCGGTGCACATTTTCATTCCCGTCCGGAAACAGCAAAGCGTAAAATACAGGCCGCTCTGGATGCAGGTTGTAAACGCATCGACTCTACCATATTGGGTATCGGAGGCTGTCCCATGGCTAAAGATGAACTGGTTGGGAACATCAATACCGAAGTATTGTTAGAAGAACTGGAAACACGCGCTATTCCAAGTGGTATTCATACCCTGTACTTTAAAGAGGCTTTGAAACAGGCTTCTGAAATCTTTATGAGATAATGCAGGTAACTGCAATAAACACATACATGAATGAGATCTAAGAAAATAATTGTTGATATTTTTATTCCTTGTTTTGTAGATCAGTTATATCCGGAAACGGGTTTTAACATGGTAAAAATATTAGAACATCTTGGATGTGAAGTTCATTATAATCCCAACCAAACCTGCTGCGGACAGCCGGCATTCAATGCAGGCTTCTTTGATGAAGCAAAAGACGTTGCGGTTAAGTTCCTGAAAGATTTCTCTACGCCAAACCGGTATGTGGTTTCACCATCTGCTTCGTGTGTCGGTATGGTATGCAACAGTTACAGCCGGTTGTTTGATTCTACTTCATATGTGCTGGATTACAAACGTGTGAAACAGAATACGTATGAATTTACAGAATTCCTTACAAAAATTTTAGGTGTTACATCTGTTCCCGGTGCAGCGCTCGATGCTAAAGTAACCTACCACGATTCCTGCAGCGGATTAAGAGAATGCAAGATCAAAGAAGGACCACGTGCCTTGCTGAACAATGTGAAAGGCCTGGAGTTAGTAGAACTGAAAGATAGTGAAACATGCTGCGGTTTTGGCGGTACCTTTGCGGTAAAGTTTGAACCTATATCTGTAGGCATGGCTGAGCAGAAAGTATTGAATGCAATTGATACAGGAGCCTCTGTTATTGTATCCACCGATGTGTCGTGTCTGATGCATATGGAAGGCTATATAAAGCATAATAAGCTTCCTATTAAAACCATGCATATCTGTGACGTGCTTGCCAGTGGTTTATAAAATCACGTCATTATCCGTATATATTTCTATTACAATCAATCAATATGCCTACCTACCGTTTATTAACTCTGGAAGAACTTACTGAACTTGAAAAAGAATTTGTGGAATATCTTGTGTTGAACGGGATCGCTGCAGAAGATTGGGTTAAGATAAAGGAAAACGATAAAGCAGACGCAGAACGACTGATTGAATTATTCAGCGATGTTGTCTTTGAAGGGATATTACGGAAAATTGCATATCTGGAATACCGTGCAGAAAATTTTGTACACGCGTTCCAATGTTTGACAGATAAACTGGTACTGGTTGCAATGGAGTCTGAGGATGATACCGACGTGAATTTTTTAGATCCCGTATTTATCGAAGCTGCAACCATTAATCCGCCGGATAAACTGATTGTCCGTACGACTTCAAAACCGTATTCTAAAACACGTGAACTGGAATTGTTTGATATGATTCAGGCAGGTTGTATGATCTCTGACGGCGGCCTCTTTAAGGCTTTATGTCTGAAGTTGTAATTTTTTACATCATTTTTTTGGGAATTTTATTCCTGTTAAGAATCCATTTTATATTCTGAATAAAATATGATCAAATTATTTATTGTTGCTTGTGGTTATATTATTTATAAGCTTGGCAGGTATTGCAAGGAAAATGAATATTACATGGCCAGCCTGTTGATGTTGCAATATCATAAATCCTTGAGTGCAGAACGACAACAAATACTTTATACCAATTTTACGTATTATAAAAAGTTATCTGAAAAGAAAAAACTTGAATTTGAAAAGCGTGTTCAGCATTTTTTAACCAATAAATCGTTTATAGCTTCTGATGGTTTTGAAATAACAGAACAGATGAAAGTAATGATTGCTGCTACAGCTGTACAGATACTTTTTTGCCGTAAAGCATATTACCTTTCATCCTTTGATTTTATTGAGCTATTTGAAGAAGTTCCGGTTCATGTAGAAGTTATGCGCAAAAAGCGCATCATTCAGATATCATGGAATGAATTCAAAAAAGGATTTGATTCGCTTATAGATGGCTACAATCCCGGTTTGAAGATCATGGCTATGGCTTTGGATCTGGAGCATAAATTCGGAGAGAAGTCTCTATTCAGTCAGCAAACATATAAAGCATTTCAAAAAATATACAAGCAGGAAGCTGAAAAATATATTTTAAGCGGAAAATCCAAATACGATCATTATAATAAAGTAGACCGTACGGAATATTTTGCTGTTGCTGTAGAATATTTCTTCGAGCGTCCGGAACATTTTAACGTAAATCAACCTGCGATGTATCTGGCATTATCCAAGCTGTTGAGACAGGATCCGCTTGGGATGTATACATATAAGGAGAAGGTATTTGAGTAGATTATTCTATTCTATCCCAGGGGCGATGCCCCTGCTTTTGATATACAAGCTTTCAGGCTTGGTTTTATACCCAAAAATATTCAGCATCGTATTCTGAAATATGATATTTTTTCATAAAGTTTTCAACTTCATCCTTAAACGATGTAATCTTGTGGTGTTGTTTTTGATGAATGATATAAGTAG
Source organism: Cytophaga hutchinsonii ATCC 33406 (assembly GCF_000014145.1). Lineage (NCBI taxonomy): Bacteria > Pseudomonadati > Bacteroidota > Cytophagia > Cytophagales > Cytophagaceae > Cytophaga > Cytophaga hutchinsonii. Next base: position 1,667,345 of record NC_008255.1, read on the forward strand.
ATACAACTTCAATTTTTGAACTGCTTACTGAAAATGCTCCATAACCGATTTGCCACGTAAAACCATCAACACCTTTACTTTTCATCCATCGAAATCCTAGGGGCGCTGCCCCTAGTTATAAAATGTAAGCCTTTCAGGCTTAGCTGCTATACCCAAAAATATTCCGGATCATATTCGCATAGGTGATATTTTTTCATGAATCCTTCAACTTCATCCTTAAAGGATATAATTTTATGATGTTCCTTTTGATTCATAATGTAATTAGAAACAGTATCTATTTTTGAACTGCTTACAGAGAATGCGCCATAGCCAATTTGCCACGTAAAACCATCAATACCTTTACTTTTCATCCATTTAGAAGAATGTTTTTTTATTTCTTCTATAATTTTAACTAAAGTATAGTTTTTCGATAACCGGAAGAGTATGTGCATATGATCCGGCACAGAATTTATTTTTATTGCCGGAGATTCATAACTTTTTAATATTTCAGCAATGTATTTATGTAATTCCGTTTCAACAGAGCCGATAATAAAAGGATAACGATTTTTTGTACCAAAAATCAGATGTATATACATCTGTGAAAGTGATTGTCCCATTAAAATTAAAATAACTATTTAAGATAAAAACTAACGATAAGAAATAATGTAAGGCTGAAAGCCTTAAATATCAAAACTAGGGGCATCGCCCCTAGCAAGTATAAATGTATAAAACATCCGTAGAGCGTTTCACAACTCTACGGATAAAAAAACGTAAACGTTAAAAAGCTCTGTTCACCGACAACACCCATCTGAAGTCAGCATAATTTGTGCCGTCAACAGGTGTGTTGATCCACAAGGGGAAATCTGCCCGGATGGTAAGCGGAGTAATGTCGTATGGAGTGAATTTTATTGTCATGGCTGTTCCCAAGCCGGCATCCATACGTACGCTGCTCCAGTATTTTTTTGTTGCGACATTATAATTTAAGATACCTGCATCAAAGAAACCATACATGTCAAGATGGATGTTCTTAGTAATTCCTTTCGCTTTTACTTTTATGTACTTATCAAAATCCAGTTCGAGATTAACGGCGCCGCCTGATTGACCATTGTATGCATACACAATACTATCGCCGGTAGGTGTGCTTATTTTTTCTGCGCAATAACTGCCTGCATAACCTCTCAGATTTAAGCCGCCGCCATATTGAAAATGGTTGGTTGCGTTCTGATAATTCAACCAGTCGTACGGCACAAAACCAATCGCGCGCGTGTATTTATTATCGATCAGTTGCTCCTGGTTTGCACCCGCTGCATACAACGAACTTTCAAGCGGTACATCATTCAGCCCTAGCTGAGCAAAGATGCGCGTTTTTAGATCCAGCTTTTTCAGCGCATACGTATTTTTCGCTTCACCGGTAATCTGTGAATAGTTGTAATCACTTGCGATGAATGGTACACGTAAGCCAATACTTACCGTTCCGCTGCCTTTTGTATACGTGTAATTGCGTAACAATGAAATATTCAATGACGCATTAATCCATTGTGTCGATTGATTCCGCACACCCCATTCAGAAGGATATAATAAATAAGGCTGATAATTATATTCGTTTACCAGGTATTTTGCATATACAGAAAGCCTGGTATATCTCGTGTTCCGTTGATCCTGTGTGCGGAATATTTTTTCAAAACCAACTATACCTTTCCATATACCGGCATTGAAAGCCAATTGTGTATTAGCGGATAGTTCTTTTGAAAGCAAACTTAACTGACGGTTATACATTGCATTAAAAGCAATGTACTGAGGTTTGAGATCTGTTGGCTGCCGTATATACTGACCAAGCGTGGTATTGCCCCAAACACTGATGTGGTAATTATACCGGTTGAAATATTTACCTTCAGCATGTGCGCCAAGCTGAACACCATCAAACCCATTGTACCAAACATCCGGACGAACATAATTTCTCCGGTACTTCCAGTTTTTAGCAGTCGGAACACGGTGGTCAAATTGCCAGGTACGGTTTGTTTTTTTTCCCCATTCATTGTTTGAATTATTGATGTCCGCAAGCAGCATTTCCGGATCAATAATCACAGACTTGATTTCAGAAGACGTTTTAATTTCTGTTGTATACGTAGGCTGAAGCAGATCCCATCCATACCATTTTTTTAATACACTGTCTTTTGTTGGGGGAACAAACCAGGTGTTCGGTATTAAATAATGTTGCTTTGTACTATCTTTACATATAACAACAAATTTTAGCGGCATATTCATGCGGCCCAACCGTTCAAACGTAAGCGCATACGTATGCTGATTGTCAGCTTCGGATACATGCTTTACCGATTTAACATTATAGTCAATGTACTTGGTTGTTTCAAGCCATTGATCAAAGAACCAGTTCAGATCAACGTGTGTATATTCAATAATCGCATCTCTGAAATCTTCGGGGTAGGGGTGCGCGAATTTCCATTTCTGCACATAGTGTTTCATTGCTCCTATAAAAAGCGAATCGCCCAGTACATACTTTAAATTGTATAACATAGTTCCGGCTTTGTAATAAACCAAACCATAATTACCGCTATGCCTTACTGCTCCGTTAAACGCACACGAATGTGTGTTGATCGGTTCATCAAAATTTTCTGTAACATGGTTAAGGTACGGATAATATAAATTTTCATACCTGTTATCAGCCGAATCAATGTATTTGTCGACACGCTTATTAGGGTGGATGCGGTCACGTTTTGCTCCCAGGATTTTATCCATTGACCATACTGTTAAAAACTGCGTGAAGCCTTCGTCCATAAAGGCACGGTATGTTTCGTTTGAACCAACCATGCCATAAAACCACATGTGTCCGACTTCATGCGACAACAAATACTGGTGCTGCGGATACGTACCATTATCTAAGGTAAGCATTGGATATTCCATCCCGTCTTTTGCATCCGCAACAATAATCTTAGGCCAGTCATACATGCCGAAATCATTGGAGTATGTTTTAATGATCTGTGCGGTATACCAGCCAGACTGCTGCCATTTAGAAGCATGCGGTTCCTGTGCCAGTGTTATTACACGTACACCGTTCCATGATGTTTCACCAATGCGGTATAACGGATCAGCTGTGAAGGCAAAGTTGTGTACATTTTCCGCGTGGAAGTACCAGGTCTTTGTTTTACCGGCAACTTTGGGAATAATGATGGATGGAGCTTCATTGAATGGTTTCTTTGCAAAGTTTTTAATGTCGAGTTTTGCACGTAACGAATCGGGTAGTACTTCTTTTTCATTTAGCAATACTCCTGTGGCGTCAAGTACATATTCCTGCGGAAACGTTAATGCAACATCAAACGTACCGAAGTCGTGATAAAATTCTTTGTCCAGATCCTGATCTGTTGTCCATCCGAATTTAGAATCATATACACATACAGAGGGGTACCAGAACACGCCGTCAAAATGTTTGGTGTTAAATGTTTCATAGAATTTCATGCGGCGGCGCATGCTGCCATTGTCGTAATACGTTTTGAACGTCATGGTTACGACCACTGAATCACCGCTTCGCAGCGGCTTATTCAGAAATATTTTCAGTATCGTATTGTCTAATTCAAGTTTTACTGCTTGCCCGTCTACCTGAATGTTCTCAGTAGTTGTACCCAATCCTTCCTGCTCGTATTTGCCGTACTTGATCGGAATTTTATTATTCTGATTTAAATTTTCATAATACGAACCGGGTTGAGCCATATTCTGAAAAAGATGGAAATATAATTCCTTCAGTTCATCCGGAGAGTTATTCCAGTATACAAGCCGGTAAGAATTCCCTGTTATGGTATTCAGAGAATCATCCAGTGTTGCATCAATGGTATAATGCACATCCTGCTGCCAGTAGTCAGCTCTTGGTGCTTTGTTTTTCCAATAGTTTTTATTTGCCTTTGAACGGAATGTATTGGCTGGAAAAGGACTGGCCTGTGAAAAAGAAACGAAATAAGCCAGAAGCAACAGGGCAAGAAACGTATATCTCATAATTAATTTCGACAATATTTGTATAAGGAGGGCTTGGCAGCAAGTACGTGTAAACTATCTGCTTTATAGAAATTGCTACACGCTTTTAACGTGTCGTTATTCCTGAGATGTATTTGTCCAAGAAAATAATAAGCCTCACCATTAGCCGGGAATCGTTTTATCGTTTTAGCAAGTTGGGCCAATGCGTAATCTTCGTTGTGTTCATTGTAATGACATACGGCAATTTTAACAGACGCTTCAGCCGATGTAGGGTGCAATGCAAGGAATTTTCTATAATTATCACGTGCCTGGTCGTAAAATCTTGTCTGGAAAATAACATCTCCACGGTAATACAGCACACTGTCGTCTCTTTTATAATCAGGCAAGAATGATACTTTATATAAATTATCTGCCGCTTGTTTGTAGTCGCCGGTTTTTAAACAGGCTTTTATCGATTTTAAACCGACACGTCTTTTATCAACAGGCATTTCGAAATTTTCAAAAGAGCGTTTGTAATAAAGTGCAGCTAAGGAGTCTACGTTTCTTGTTTTTTTCAGCAGTTCAATACTTGTTGCATCGAAGTCCGGATCCTGAAAATTTTTCTGCAGTTCCAGGTCATAATAAAATAAATCATATGAACTGTTTGTAGCAAACTTTGAGTACAGGTCTCCGATCTTTTCGTTAACCTCCGGGTTTTTTAAATTTATTTCTAATGCAGAAAAGTAGAAGGATAGTGCCTGCATGTCGTTTCCTCTTGATTCAGCTTTTAATCCTTCATTAAAATATTTTTTTGAACTGTAGGTGTTCATAAACGAATAAAACCAGTAGCAGGCGAATATAAATACAACAGCTCCTATGGCAATAGAAATGTAGTAGGTATTTAATTTTTTTTGATATGCAGAAGTTCCTGATGCCGCAGGTTTAGGTCTTCTGTATTTAGGTTGCTGGTAGGTTGCTGTTGGCCGTTGATAGGCACGTTGTTGATTTTGTGCCGGCCTGCTTTGTTGAGCATGCTGCCCATACTGCAAACGGAAATCATAATTTTGCCTTGCTTGCTTATCTGAAAGTATTTGGTATGCTTCGTTTATTTTTTTGAAATGTTCTTCATAAAAAGCTTCCCCGGGATGTTTATCAGGATGATATTTTTTGGCTAAATCCTTAAATGCTTTTTTTATATCTGCCTCTGAAGCATATTTTGATACACCTAATAGTTCATAGTATGTAGACGCCATAGATAAATTTTTCCTGTAAAGTGTATCAAGATAGAAAAAGCCGTTTAGTTCACAAAGTGAAACAAACGGCTTTTATCAACGATAGGAGAAATATGTTAACGTAAAGAGAATTTTTTGCCCGGAAGCGCCTTCACAATTCCTTTGAACTCCATTTCCAATAATACCGAACTGATCTTTTGCATGGATAACTGCGACTTCCAGCTTAATTCATCAATATGTATGCCCTCATTATCGGTAAGTACAGCATAAATCATCAGCTCATCTTCTTCCAGATCAGCTAAGATAATATGTTTGTGTGCTTGTTGGGAAGGCGTGATGTCCCAGTTTAATAGTTCAATTAAGTCCGCCGCAGACGTTAATGCATGCGCTTTATTTTGTTTGATCAGATTGTTACAGCCTTCTGAAGCCATATCCGTTATTCTGCCTGGTACTGCCAGTACTTCCCGGTCATAACTATCAGCAATTTCAGCAGTGATCAAAGCACCTCCCGATTGCGTCGCTTCTATAACAATGGTAGCATCTGTCATGCCTGCAATGATGCGGTTTCTGGCTGGAAAGCGCATGGGTTCTGCAATGGAATCAAATGTATATTCGCTTAATAAACCACCTTGCTCCAACATTTTAAGAGCAGTGTTTTTGTGTACGGAAGGGTAGATGATGTTTGTGCCATTGGCCATAACACCTATGGTTTCCAGTCCAAGTTCCAATGCGTCGCGGTGCGCCTGTATATCTATTCCATAGGCCAGCCCGCTAACAACAAGCGGTTTATAAGATGCGATCTCTTCGAGTAATTTCCGTACAACCGATCTTCCGTATTCGGTTGCTTTTCGTGTTCCAACAATCGCAATGGATTTAGGTGGATTAAGGGCTGATGATCCTTTATAATAGAGAAGTGTAGGAGCATCCGGAATTTGTTTTAGCCGGTTGGGATAATCCGGATCGGTGTAAAAAAGCAATTGCGTGTCGAGTTTTTGCGCGCGCTCTACAATAGATTCCGCTTCATGTAAAACAGATGCGCTGTAAATATTATCAACCGTAACAGCTCCGATTCCCGGAATGTTTTTGAGTTTGCCTTTAGGTGTTTTAAAAATCTGTTCGGCGCAGCCGCAATAACTGATCAGCGTTTTAGTTGTAGCTGCGCCAACACCAGGGATAAGGCCCACGGCAACCTGGTAAATTTTTTCCTGCATAGCTGTGAAGGAATGTTTATTGAAGATTTTATGCTAATTTTTAAAAGTATTACACTTATTTACAAGTGTAAGGTTTAGAGTGTAAAGTGTAATCGTATCTTTTTTTAGTATATAGTGTAAACGTGTAAAGTGTAGTCGTATCTCTAATCGGTTTCAAATATAATTTAAAAGTCTGTTTAGATATCAAAAGTAAATATGAATTCGAGTGATTGATAGAGTCTACACTTTACACTTTAAACTCTACACTTATTAAGCTTTACTCTAAAAACTTATTACCCCTAAACTATACACACTAATCCACTCTAAACTAGCTCGCTATTCCATCTGCTTCTTCAAGTCAACCAAAAAATCCCGTACTTTCTGAAGAGAGTCCAGTAGTTCCATTTTATCTTTCGATTTATGGCGGTCTACTTTAAGCATTTCTTTTGCACCCTGCAGCGTATACCCGCGTTCTTTTACCAGATTGTAAATGAGCCTGAAATTCTCAATGTCTTCTTTGGTAAACTGACGGTTTCCGCGACGGTTTTTTTGCGGTTTAAAGATATCGAACTCTGTTTCCCAAAAACGAATCAGGGAAGGAGCAACTTTAAACATGGCAGAAACCTCGCCAATGCTGAAATATTTTTTTTCTATATCTTTCTCTTTGTAAGGCAATTTGGTAGCTGTATATGTATGAATACCTGAACGCTTATCCTCAAAATTACATATTCCGGCGGTTACATTTCTGCTCTAAACCTTTCAGTATTTTAATTGTTTTCCACATTTCAAGCTTCTTTGTGGAAAAACCTTCATTATGAAGCCGTTTCGCATTCCAAAAATTACATAAAAAGTTAAATCTGTTCAGTAAAATGGCACTTTTGCCGTGGTTTTTTCCTAAATTTGAATCTTATAAAATTCTGTTGAAAACCCAATTTTGAGTATGTCTTCGTTTATGACCTCAGCCGAAATCCGTCAGCAATTTCTGGATTTCTTTGCCTCCAAAGGCCACCAAATTGTTCCTTCTGCACCGATCGTAAATAAAAATGATCCGACGTTGATGTTCACAAACGCCGGGATGAATCAATTCAAAGATTATTTCCTGGGAAATGAAACGCCTAAATACCGCCGTATTGCCGATACACAAAAATGTTTGCGTGTATCCGGTAAACACAACGATCTGGAAGAGGTGGGTATTGATACCTATCACCATACCATGTTTGAAATGCTTGGTAACTGGTCGTTCGGAGATTACTTCAAAGAAGAAGCCATTGCCTGGTCTTGGGAATTATTAACTTCCGTATACAAACTTCCGAAAGACCGTTTGTATGTAACCATTTTTGAAGGCGATGATAAAGAAAAATTAGCTCGCGATACAGAAGCATATAACTTCTGGAAAAAATGGATCGCTGAAGATCGTATTCTGTTAGGGAATAAAAAAGATAACTTCTGGGAAATGGGTGAGCAAGGCCCATGCGGCCCATGTTCAGAGATTCACGTAGATCTTCGTACAGACGAAGAAGTAAAAGCTGTTGATGGTAAAACATTGGTGAACAACGATCACCCGCAGGTTGTAGAGATCTGGAACAACGTATTCATACAGTTCAACCGTAAAGCGGATGGCTCGTTGGAAGAACTTCCGGACAAGCACGTAGATACCGGTATGGGTTTCGAACGTCTGTGTATGGCGATTCAAAAGAAGAAATCAAATTACGATACGGATGTTTTTACACCCATGATTGATTTCGTAGCGAAAGCTGCAGGAATTAAATATGGTGCCGATGAGAAGACTGACATTGCAATGCGTGTTATGGCCGATCACATCCGTGCAATTTCATTTGTTATCGCAGACGGACAGTTGCCATCGAATAATAAAGCGGGTTACGTGATCCGCCGCATTCTGCGTCGTGCCGTGCGTTACGCATATACCTTCTTAAATTTAAAAGAACCGTTCTTATATAAATTGGTTGCTGTATTGGCTGATCAATTGGCGCATGTGTTCCCTGAATTGAAATCTCAACAGGATTTTGTTGCAAAAGTAGTGCAGGAAGAAGAAATCTCTTTCTTACGCACGCTTGATATTGGTTTGAGTAAATTAGAGCAGATCAGAGAAGAGTTGAAAGCGAAGAAAGCTACAACCATTGATGGTAAGACTGCTTTTGAATTATACGATACCTTTGGTTTTCCATTAGATCTAATTCAGTTGATTGCGCGTGAGAATGGATTGACTGTTGATGAAGCTGGCTTTGATACTGAAATGGCTGCACAGAAACAACGTTCTAAAAAAGCTGCGAGTGTTGAGACAAGCGACTGGACAATCGTAACAGAAGATGATGAAGTGGAGTTTGTTGGTTATGACCATTTAATTTCTACGTCAAGAATTATTAAATACCGTCAGGTTAAAACAAAAGGCAAAGATCAGTATCAGCTGGTATTGGATACAACTCCGTTCTATGCGGAGAGCGGTGGACAGGCTGGGGATACGGGTACTTTAGTACAAGGTGATAAGAAAATTAAAGTACTGAATACGGTAAAAGAAAATAACCTGATCATTCACATTACGGAACAATTGCCTGCTGACTTAAAAGCTCCGGTCGATTGTAAAGTAAATGTATTGCAGCGTTCGCTTACAGAAAACAATCACTCGGCAACACACTTGCTGCATGCTGCATTGAAGCAGGTATTGGGTTCGCATGTAAATCAAAAAGGTTCATTAGTGAATGAATCGGTATTGCGTTTTGACTTTTCTCATTTCTCTAAAGTAACAGAAGAAGAATTGAAAAAAGTGGAACTGATCGTAAATGAAAAGATCCGTGAAAATATTTCATTGAACGAAAGACGTAATGTACCGATTGAAGAAGCAAAGAAACTCGGTGCAATGGCCTTGTTCGGTGAGAAATATGGGGAATATGTTCGTATGATCACCTTTGATGATTCCTTCTCCCGTGAATTATGCGGTGGTACACACGTTTCTTCTACCGGTAAGATCGGATTCTTTAAAATTACAAGTGAATCGTCTGTGGCAGCCGGTGTACGCAGGATTGAAGCGTTAACGGCAACTGCTGCGGAGGTATTTGTAGATGAACAGCAAACAACGCTTGCGAAGATCACTGAACTGATGAAGAATCCAAAAGACTTAGTGAAGTCGTTGGAAGATTTATTGGAAGAGCGTATTGTATTGCAAAAACAATTGGACGAATACCAGGCTGAGAAATCAAAAGCAATTGCAAAGTCATTAAAAGATACCGTTGAAAAAGTAGGGGATATCAATGTGATCCGCGCGAAACTTGTATTGCCATCAGTTGATGCCATGCGTCAGGTTGCATACGATCTGAAACAAACAGTAGATAATTTACTGCTGGTGCTTGCGGTAAATGTAGATGGCAAACCTAACATTGCGGTAATGATCTCGGATAATTTAGTTGCAGATAAAGGATTGAATGCGTCGCAGATGATCCGTGAATTGTCGAAAGAAATTCAGGGCGGCGGCGGCGGACAGCCATTCTACGCTACAGCAGGGGGTAAAGAATTAAATGGATTGGATAAAGTGATTGCAAAATCAAAAGATCTTATTCAGGTGCATGCTTAATTTTGAGAATAGAGAAGAATTATGGATCAGTCAATTATAGATAAATATCAACCGGTTATTGGTTTGGAAGTTCATGCGCAGTTATCTACGCTGAGTAAAATATTTGCTTCAGACTCAGCAGAGTTCGGCAGTATGCCCAATACCAACGTAAGTGTTATTACACTTGGCCACCCGGGCACATTGCCCAAGCTGAATAAGCGTGTGGTAGAGTATGCCATAAAGATGGGCTTGGCATGTGGCTCAGAGATCAACCGCTTAACATTTTTCGATCGCAAGAATTATTTCTATCCCGATCTTCCGAAAGGGTTTCAAACAACGCAGGACAGAGCACCGATCTGTATTGGCGGGAGCATTAAAATTAAATTGAAGAATACCGATCAGCAGACAATCCGTTTGAATCGTATTCACATGGAAGACGATGCAGGTAAGAACATGCACCTTGCAGGTGAAGTAGATACACTCGTTGATTACAACCGTGCCGGTGTTCCATTGATCGAGATCGTTACAGAGCCCGATATCCGTACGTCGGAAGAAGCCTACGCGGTAATGTCCGAGATCCGTAAGCTGGTTCGTTATCTGGAGATCTGCGACGGTAACATGGAAGAAGGTTCTATGCGTTGTGATGCCAACGTTTCTGTAATGCTTAAAGGTGCAAAAGAATACGGTAAAAAAGTAGAAGTTAAAAACATGAACTCTGTACGTAACGTGCAGCGTGCAATTGATTTTGAAATTTTACGTCAGATTGAATTGATCGAAAAAGGAGAACAGATTGTTTCTGAATCCCGTCAGTTTGATGCGGAAGACGGTACCACACATGGTATGCGTACGAAGGAAGAACTTAACGATTACCGTTATTTCCCTGAGCCGGATCTGCAGCCTGTGGCTGTAAGTGATGCCTGGCTGGCTGAGATCAAAGCTGCCTTGCCGGCTTTACCGCAGGAGTTGTATGCAAAATTCTCAAACGAATTTAAATTATCTGAATACGATGTAAATGTATTGACAGATAGCAAAGAAATTGCCTTGTATTTCAACGAAGTATGTAATCATACTAAAAATTATAAAGCAGCATCCAACTGGGTAACCGGTGCGGTGAAATCACATTTGAATGAATTGGCGCTGCATATAAAAGACCTGAAGGTATATCCTGAACAGATTGCTCTTTTGGTTGATCTGATTGATTCCGGGAAAGTAAACACAACGATTGCTAGCCAATCAATCTTCCCGGAACTGCTTAAAGGTACAAGTAAATCTCCGCAGCAGATTGCCGAAGAAATGAACCTGATTCAACAAAGCAATACAGATGAATTGATTCCCTTGATACAGGAAATTATTGCGAAGTATCCGGCCAAAGTTGCCGAATACAAAGGTGGTAAAACGGGTATTCTGTCTATGTTTATGGGTGACCTGATGAAAGCTACCAAAGGCAAAGCAGATCCGAAAGTTGCTACAGAATTGATTAAACAAGTGTTGGAAGCATAATGGTATGTTTATGAATCTAAGATCTCTTTTCTATATTTCCCTGGCTGCATGTTCGGTGATTATTTTTTCCTGCGAAGAGAAAAAGCCACTGGAAGCAGGAAGCTTTAACTATTCCATACAGGGGAAAGTTTTAAATACAACATCTGAATATGCCTGTCTGGAAGAGATCCGCGATAAGCGCTGGGTAACGGTTGACTCTGCAAAAATAGATGATCAATCGATTTCGTTTTCAGGCATTAAAAAAGAAGTGGATATATACCGTATACGGATTGATAAAAACAGCTATTTGCCGGTGATTCTAACAGGAGATAACATCACGTTTACAGTAGATGCAAAAGAACCTTTTGAAACGGTTGTGTTTAGCGGCAGTAAGGATAATGAAGCGTATGCAGCATTTAATAAAAAAATGCTTGAATTTAACAAGGCACAATCCAATCTGTCCCGCATGCTGGATTCTATCAAGAATACATCCACACCATCCGTAATTGCTACCAATTACATGAATCAGATTAAGGAAGTGGAAGCGGAGATGAAAGTATATGTACGTGAGTCGATCACTAAACATACAGCTTCGCCTATTGTATTCAGCATGTTGAGCTATGCCGATTGGGAAAATGATTTTCCGTTTATCGAAACAGCAACAACTACGATCAAGCAACAACAGCCTGACTATAAATACACGGCGAGCCTGGTTACGAATGTAACACAGTATAAAGCGTATCTGGAACAAAAGGCTGCGAAAGATAAAGGCAATCCGGCTGCAATCGGGAAAGAAGCGCCTGAGTTTGCGTTGCCGGATGTAACGGGCAAAATGGTTCGGTTATCTTCTTTCAGAGGAAAGTATGTACTGCTTGATTTCTGGGCTTCGTGGTGCGGCCCTTGCCGTCAGGAATCTCCCAATGTAGTACGTGCTTACAATACATACAAAGGTAAGAATTTTGATATCCTGAGTGTATCTCTGGATGATAGTAAAGAGAAATGGTTGAAGGCTATTGAAAAAGATGGTTTAAGCTGGACGCATGTCGGGGATTTAAAATCATGGCAGTCTTCTGTCGTGCAATTGTATCAGGTAGAAGGTATACCGGCAACCTTTTTACTCGACCCGAAAGGCGTTGTAATCGCCCGTGATCTGAGAGGTGATGCATTGGATGCTAAATTAGAAGAATTATTAAAATAAAAATATGCTGAAGCTAAACGAAGAATTAAAAGATAAGATCGCCTATGGTTTAATCGGTTTGATTTTATTATCTACTATAATTCCTCTTTTCATTCCAATTGAAAGTATGGTGGTTTTTAGCTTTCATACATTTTTTATCGCTGCTTTAGCCGTTTTCTATACCGTTATTTCAGAAAAGAAAGATTTTATCCTGTTAACGTTTGCCTTGTTTGCTGTTCAGTGGTTCTGCCGTTTTTTTTTATTGAGCTCGAATGAACTTTATTATTCAATATTTCTGGCAGCACCATTTATTGCTGCAGCTATTGCATTAGGTATACTGGCATACAAACACAGTGTTGAATTTAAGAGCTTTGAGATGCTTGAATGTTTACTCGTTGTATTTATATTGATTTATGCGAGCAGGTTTCTTATTGCTACGGAATACGATTTGTATTATGCGTTTTGTTTAAGTTTTTTAATCGCAACATTAATGTATAATAATAATCTATGGCTGCGTTATGAAGAGGCAGAAAAGAATCTGCTGCTATTTTTACTGGTGCTGGCGTTTGTGGATGTGATTCAGGTGAGTGCGAAGTATATTTCATTTTAAAGACAAAGGCCGTCGAGACTAACATCTAGACGGCCTTTGCCTTTAAAGGGCGAATGCGATTCTCCCTTACATATTGTGCCAGAGCAACGCCATCCTCGGTCTGCATCACCTTGGTCTGTGACTCACAGACCGAAATCTTTAGAATAGCCTGTCCGCCATCACCTTGGTCTGTGGCTCACAGACCGAAATCTTTAGAATAGCCTGTCCGCCGTTGACTGGCTCTGTATCTTCAAAGGTTAGGGGAGTAGTATAACTTACCAGCCTCAGCCAGAAAAATGATCTACGGTTACTTTTAATCAAATTTTCGTTGATCGTTTTTTATATCTCTACACGCGGCCACTTCCATGCATAACGGATAATCAGACAAAGCAGCACAACTTGTACAGCAGCGCCCACATACATGTGCGCCCAGGCTACTCCAGCCAGATTAAACAATATACACGGAATATTCATTGTAGCAATTATGATATTTACCCGTCGATTTATGGTAACCGGCAGGGCAACAGAAAGGAAAATCATCAAAGCCGGAATTGTCACTACGATGAGTGCTATCAAAAGAAATCCTTGTGTAATATCAAATTCAAACACAATCCCTGTCCGGATTTCATCAATCATATTCGGCATGTATAAGTGGAAATAATCAAGATAGATAATGAGAAACATCAAACTCGCCCACAGCGCAGCCAGCTTCAGTTTCAAATTTACTTTGATGTCTTCTAATGTATGTTGTGTATGCATATTGTGTGTTGTTTTTTGTGTATTCATAAATGACCCATTCATGTTGTTTAGTTAAAAGGAAACGACGCTGTTGTTGGTATCACCTCGGTCTGCAGCTCACAGAACAGAACGGAATCTTTGTTTCCGCAAGTTCTATGGTTACTTTAATGCTGAAACAGTTACGCGGATCAACAGCAACGTACTGTGCTCAAAACGAAGCTTCCTGTATTGTTGGCTCACAGACCGAAATCTTTAGAATGGCCTGTCCGCCGCGGCGCACTGGTCATGGGATTAAAAGCATGCTCTATTTAAACGATCCGCTTAATGATTGCTGTTTTAAAATTTAAATCCAACATCCAGGCCCGGTTGTATAAAGTAGTTCGGCCATCTTTCTTCTATTGCTTTAAAAGATTCCGGAACATTTGTTCGTATGGGCCAATAACTAACACCAATAGCTGGTTCAAAAAAGAACCGGTTTTTAAAAAACGTAAAGTGATAACCCAAATATAAGTCCAGATACAAGGTGTATCCATTTCCAATCTTATTGTTGTTCTCATCCATGTATTTTTCAAAAGCATTCAATGCATAAAGGGATGTGTAAACGCCTTTCCACCAAAAACGCTGGTAGCCTATTTGAGGAGCAAGTATGCGAGCATGTCCGGAATAGTTTTCCCCCGGTGCATCAAAGGAAGGTCCAAAAGGGATTCCAAGTGGCCAGGCATAAATGGATCGTTTAAATCTTAATTGAACAACATCCTTGGGTGTTACACGATAGCCGGCATTTAATTGGATATACCCGGGATTGTTTGTTTGATCAAAATTTCCAAACATCAATAAGGAACTCCCGATAAACCATCTTTTATAGGTGCTGTCTTTTTGGGCAACCTGTGCATGCGCCTGTATACTGCTTGCCAACATGAGGGCAAGTCCAATCCATAAAACATTCTTTTGCATTACTATCCTTTTTTATGTGAAACGATAGGGCAAAAGTAGATAGACAGGATACTACAACTCCTTCACTTAAGTTAAGAAAAATGTATCAGCTCTTTTTGTCAACAATCCGTGCTCTGAGTCTGCTTAAGGATTGAGGCTTAATGCCTAAAAAACTTGCTAATTGATGTTGCGGAACACGCTGAATAAGGTCCGGTCTATTTTGTAATACGTTCAGGTATCGTTGTTCAGGTGAAGATGTCTTAAACGCGTCAAAGTCTATTTGTTGTTTCGCTAACAATTCTTCCGACAACATTCTGCACATGAGTTCAAACTTTGGAAATTTACTGTTTATTTCTGCTTCCATCTCTAAATTTGAAACGGTAAGAATACTGTCTTCAATACAGCTAATGAAATATTCAGAAGGGGCATTATGTATAACACAAGGTGGTGTTAATGCGTCCATTTCGGTGTAGAAAGCAGTAGTTTTTTCTTCTCCGTCTATTATGTAATAAATCCGGATACAGCCTTTTAAAACAAAATAACTCTCCTGTGATTTCTGTCCTTCTTTGAGTAAGATCGTACCTTTCGGTACCGAACGAAATAGGTCTAACGAAAGTAATGCGTTCTTCTCATCTTCTGTCAGTGAAATGTATGTTGATATAAAGTCAAATAATATGTCTTGCATTGATTTATGTTGTTAGTGCTCTCTATTACACTTGCCACGAACGTATTGCTGCTACCCGAAGGACGGGACTTTTACCACAAAACTTGATTTCGAAGATAATTACTTTTTATAATTATAACTGTCATGCAAAGCACGAATACGCGCATTTTGTAGCTGCTGTTAGCAGTAGTTATTTTTCTTTTAAATATATATGTCTAATGTTTTTTATTCCTGTTTCTCTTTCGTCAAGTTCAAATTTATCAATATCTTTAATTAACGGATACAGTTTAGGAAATCCATAATTTCTTGGGTCAAAGTCTGGCTTCTTTTTAAGGATGTAGTTACCCAAACTCCCTAAAAATGTCCAACCTGCTTCATCCGCTAAATCATTTACACTTTCTGTTATTACTCGAATTGTTTCATTATCTACTTTGCTGATAGGTTCTTCCTTTTTCAATTTCTCATCAGGTTTTGTAATAACCTTTGTCTCAACAGAAGATGCTTTTAATATTTCTATGTATATAAATTTGTCGCACGCAGAAATAAAAGGCTTAGGTGTCTTCTTCTCACCAAATCCAATAACTGTCATTCCAGCCTCTCTAAGTCTTGTAGCTAATCTTGTGAAATCGCTATCGCTGGAAACAATACAAAAACCGTTTACCTTTCCTGAATACAAAATATCCATGGCATCAATTATCAAAGCACTGTCGCTCGAATTTTTGCCAGTTGTATAACTGTATTGTTGAATTGGAGTAATTGCATTTTCCAAAAGGACGCTTTTCCAGCCTGAAACAGTCGGTTTTGTCCAATCAGCATAAATTCTTTTAATAGTAGGTGTCCCGTTTTTTGAAATTTCTTCAAGCATCTCTTTGACATTTGAATAAGGGACGTTGTCTGCGTCAATTAATACAGCAAGTTTATCTTCTTTCATATTATTAATAGTATTGTTGTCTGATGTAATTACCACTAACGTTGAACATGCGGTTTGTAGAGGTATTTAAATATATAAACTTTATAGGAATAGAGTAGACAAATTACTGCGGAAAATTACATTCTATTTTTACATCACTCATTTACAAAATAAAAAAATAAGGTTGCAGCGCAAGAAGTGCTGCAACCTTATTCAATCTGGATTATTAAATACGTTACTTTACGATCAGCACATATTTCTTTTTTTGTTCTGCGGGATTTACACCCATGCCTTTGTAGCTTAAGCGGCTTGCGGATGTTCCGTTTTGTACCAGGTAATCATAGATGTATCGCGCCTCTTCTTTTGTAAAATCATTACTGTATGTAACGGTTGAGTCGGCCTGATTCAGCACTTCTTTATCCATGGCGGTATGACGTACCGTATCTGTGACAACCTGATCTGTATATGCCTGAATTTCGAACGATATAGTTGGGTTTAAACGAAGCAGTAATTTTGCACGATTCAGTTCCAGCTGACTGGCATTGTCAATTGCTGTAACATCTTTAAAGCTAAGTGCCGAAAGCGGGATCTCAACTCCTTTGGTTAATGGTTTTAAACTGAATTCAATATTTTTTTCTTCATATTTCTTAACTGGCGATGTTGCAATGTGAAGGGATAGATATTCAAAACCCGGCGCCGCAGAAAAGATTCCCATGTCATAATCGTCTGTTGTTAATACAGGTACAGAATAACTTCCGTCTGCAGCAGTTCTGTATACCATACTTGTGCCCGTCTTTATATGTGTTACGGTGATCTGTCCCGTGATAGCAGTTTGTGTTGCCGCATTTTTTAAAACACCTTGATATAATTTTACCATTTCAGGCTGCATGTCGTCCGGAACTTTACAACGTACAATGTCGCGCTCATCTTTACCTTTACCGGGAGCAGCGGCATATAACATAGAACCGCCGGCAGCTATTGAAATGTATTTATCATCATCTGGTGTATTGATAAATGCATAGTTTATTGGTGTGGTAAAACCTCCGTCATCATTCAATGTACTTTTATAAAAATCCAATCCGCCTTTCCCTCCCGGGCGCATGGATGAAAAAAGAAATGTTTTATTATCAGACAAAAGCTTGCCGCCGCATTCGCAGCCTGTATTGATTGTGCCGGGCAATTCTACGGGAGCTTTCCAGGTAGATGAGCTCAGGCGCTCACTCACCATGATTTTTCCGCACGGTAAGCCGTTTGGTGTTTTTTTATCGCTTAATAAGGTAAAATATAAAAACTTCCCATCCGGAGACATCGATGGATCAATTTCATTTCCTGTACTATTGATCGGCTTTGCAAAATTGGTTGGTGCAGACCAGGCACCGTTTGCATTCTTTTCGGTATACCAGATATCTGTTCCGCCAATACCTTTATAGCGGTTAGAATGAAAAAGAATAATATTGCCGGCATGGTTGATGAAATAACCTCCGTTAGTAAGCTGTTCCGTTTGTGTATTAACACCCGCAACTACCTGTGGAAATGACCACACACCATTTGTTTGTGTGGAGATCATTACATCAGCCTTATTGGAGTTTCTATAAATCACTTCATACAATAATGTTTTTCCGTTCCCGCTTACACTCGGATTGAAATCATCGGTAAGTGCAGTACTGATAGGTTGACCTAAGGGAACAATCTGAGCAAGTACTCCCTGCATCATTAAAATAAAAGAAAAGAGAAGCGTTGTAATTTTCATAGCCCAAAGTTTAATATGTTTCAGATACGCTTGTAAAATATCTTCGTTTAAGATAAGAAATTTTATGAATTTCCGTTTTATTGATTCGATATACCAACATCCTTTTACTGGTATTTTAGTTTTTATTATTCGTCAAATCACTTTAAATAAATAATTTTTTATGTGTATGTGCCTGATATACCATCCATTTTTTACCGCAGATAAGCCGTTTACAATCGTCAATCCGGCACATAGGCGGGTGATGAGGTGGTTTATATAAGGATAAATCCGTGCTTTACCCCGTACTTTTTCTAAGCTTCAGCCAGGTACCAACGATATTGCATACCTTTTAATCATAAATTGATCCGTTAAGCTGCTTTTAAATAATAAATTCACACATCCTTTAACAGTAAAGCTGATTGAAACATACAAACACCGTTGAAACCGTTTATTATTTCTTAAATTTGCAGGTAGAAACCGTATTCAAACCGAATACGTGTTTTCTGCTGGCCTGTGTTAACAGGAAGCTATCCGAGATATAAAATTGCGAATACCGTGCCTTTAGAAATTTTAAAATTGAATAAGCAGTTAAATACTGCAATGTCTGATATGGGTTTTGTTGAACCTAAAGAAGTTCAGGAAAAAACATTATCACGTATTATTGGCGGACAGGATCTGGTTGTTATTGGGCCTGAGGGATGCGGCAAAACTACTGCAATGATTTTAGGCGTATTGGCAAAATTAAAATATGCCTTTGAAATTGCTCCCCGCGCAATGATTATGGTTCCTAATAAAGATAAGGGCCTTGAATTAGAAGAACAGTTCAGATTTCTGGGTAAGAATTTGGATATACGTGTATTGGGTGTTTATCCCGGTGCAGGCATGGAAGGCCAGCGGGAGTTACTGGAAGATGGTATTGATGTAGTGATTGGTACACCCGACCGTATTGAGGCATTGTATATTAAATCTGCTGTCAACCTTACACAGCTTAAAACATTTATTCTGGATGATGCAGATCTTATCGTTAAACAAGGTCTGCAAACAGTTGTAAAAAATATATCTGAAAGTTTACCTAAATGCCAGCACATTGTATTTACAGAAGTGATGCACGAAAAACTGGAAAAACTCATCCATTTCTTCTTAGTCTATCCTACAACGATTGAAGTAAATCTGGATTCAGAACATGTGTTAAGTACGGTTGATTTACAGTTGTTTAAAGTTCCGAATTATAAAACAAAATTGAATCTGCTGAACCTGATGATGCGTGATTATGACATCTATAAGAAGGTTGTCGTTTTTTCAAATTCAAAAGTGACTTCTGATAAATTATTGAAAAGTTTAGAAAAACGCATTGAAGGAGCAGTAGCTATTTTTAATCCATCGTATAGTCAGAAAGGATTTACATCTTTTGAACAGTTTAAACAAGACGAAAATGTTCGTGTATTGTTACTGTCAAATGAAGAAGAGGTATTGCTGAATCTGGATGATATCGGTCACATTCTTCACTTTGATCTTCCTGCAGACCGTACTATTTTTATCAATAGAGTAGAACGTAAACAGGTGGATGAACTTCCCAATACGGTTGCTATTACGTATGCAACTGACATTGAATTGAATATGGTTCGTAAGATTGAATTAGGTGTAGGGCATAGTATGGAAATTATGGAGCTGCCGGTTGATTTGGTTATTGAAGGGAACCGTGGAGGAGGAGATGAAGAAGAAAAAGTTGTTAAGAAGAAAAAGACAACAATAGAGGAATATATACCCGGAGCAGCTTTTCATGCCAAAAAAGAAAGCAACCTGAAGGATTATAATTATAATTACAAAGACAAACGAAAAATGGCAGGAAAGAAAAGCAAACGAAGAGACAGTTAATTTTTATATAAGTAGCTTATTTTTAAGTAATTAATTTGTTTGTTTAAACAATATTTATACAAAATAATATTGTGTGGACAATTAATTAATTATATTTTTTTATGTAATTGATTGAATTGCTGTAGTTTTGTGAAAAAATATATGTTCTATGAAAAAAATATTTTTACTCGCTTTATTTAGCATTTCAATTTTTCATTCATCTTTTTCGCAGGTTGCAAATGATGAATGTACCGGCGCACTTACGTTGACGCCATCTTCCACTTGTACCCCAACAAGCGGAACCCTGACAGGAGCAGGGACAAGTACACTGACAACTGCGTGCAATGGCTATGCAGATGTGTTCTACAAGTTTGTTGCGTCATCGGCTGCGGTTGATGTTACTGTAGTTCCGTCTTCTACACTTGATGCTAAACTAAGCATCTTGTCTGCATGCGGAACATCTGCAAGTCTTGTTTGTCAGGATAATGGCGGACAAGGCGGAACGGAGAAAGCTAAGGTTTCCACATTAACGGTTGGTCAAACATATTATATTAAAGTTTCAAGCTACAATTCAACATTGTCGACACCAACGTTTACAATTTGTGTGCAAAATACAACACGTCCTGCAAATGATGAATGTAGTGCTGCAGTAACACTAACACCTGCCACAACGCCTGCTCCTTTTTCCGGAACATTGGCTGGATCAACAAGAACTACCGTTACAACTTCCTGTTCAGGAGACTTAGATGTGTTTTATAAATTTGTAGCAACTTCTACTTCTGCAGTTGTTGCTGTAACCCCATCAGCAAGTTTTAATCCATTCGTGAGTTTATTTACTTCATGTGCCGGTTCTTATCTGGCATGTGTTGATAATTCAGGTACTGGTTCGGTTGAATCCATGTACTTAACTAATTTAACACTTGGTTCAACATATTATTTAAAAGTAGCAAGCAACGAACCTGCCACAGGAATTGTACCTGCTTTTACCATTGCTGTTCAAAACCAAACACCTGTAGCAGCACCTGCTAATGATGAATGTGCGGGCGCTACAACAATTACAGCGTCAACAACGTGTACATCCATAAACGCAACCATTGCCGGCGCTACTACCTCAACAGCAACGTCATCCTGCGTAGGCTACAATGATGTGTTTTTTAAGTTTGTGGCAACATCTGCTTCTGCAGACATTACAGTAACACCAAGTGCAGGGCTTAATCCTGCGGTTAGTTTGTTTTCAGCTTGTGGCGGTACTGCTTTGTATTGTGGTAACGATAATTATACCGGATATGCAGAAACTATTCAAAGCAATGGATTGGTTCCTGGAAATACCTATTACATAAAAGTTGCCAGTTATGATTTTGCACCATACAGTTCAACATTCAGTGTCTGTGTTAAATCTGTTACACGTCCTGTAAATGATGAGTGTACAGGAGCTATAAGCTTAACTCCTTCTACTACGTGTTCTCCGGTATCAGGTACGTTAGCAGATGCTTCAACTACAACAACCACTACTTCTTGTGGTGGAAATTATGATGTGTTTTATAAATTTACTGCAACATCGCCGGCAGTTAAAATAACTGTAACACCAACACTTAGTACGTTAGATCTTGTCGTTGGTGTATTTTCAGGATGCGGTACTTCGTCTCTTGATTGTAAAGATAATACAGCAAGTAATGATGTTGAAGTTGTTGATATGGATGGGTTGATAATCGGTAATACGTATTACATTAAAGTTCAGGCATATTCCAGTACAGTAGCTGCTTCTACATTCACAATTTGTGTTCAGAATCAGGTTTCACAGGCTCCTGCAAATGATGAATGTACCGGAGCAATCGCATTAACCCCAAATACAGCATGTTCATCCGTTGCGGGTACAATTTATAAAGCAACTACTTCTGCTGTTACAACAGGTTGTGGCGGTTATTATGATGTGTTTTATAAGTTTGTGGCAAATGCACCAACGGCTACCGTTAATGCTACCGGATCTTCTGAAATAGACATGAAGCTTAGTGTATTCAGTGCGTGTGGCGGTACTTCTTTGGCATGCGTGGATAATACTTATTCCGGCGAAACAGAAACTGTACAGTTAACAGGATTAACAGCAGGCACAACGTATTATATTAAAGTTTCAGCTTTCAGTACTTCACCTCCTACATCGACAAGCACATTTACAGTATGTGTTATAAGTACTCCTGCAACGGTTCCTGTAAATGATGAGTGTTCAGGAGCAATTACATTAACACCATCAACATCATGCAACCCGGTTACCGGTACTTCGTTAAATGCAACAAAGTCTACAATAACAGCTTCTTCCTGCCAGACAGGAAATAGTGATGTGTTTTATAAATTTGTTGCTACTTCAACGAATGCAGTTGTAACGGTTGTTGGTTCATCCGGATATGATGCGGTTGTTTCTGCACATAGCACATGTGGCGGTGCTTATACAACATGTATTGATAATACGTCAAACGGATCAACAGAAGTACTTGTCATGACAGGTTTAACTATTGGTAATACGTATTATATTAAAGTTCAGCAATACGGTTCTTCGTTGCCTGCTACACCAACATTTACTATTTGTGTAACTATTCCTCCGGCAAATGATGAGTGTGCAAACGCAGTTACATTAACACAATCATCAACATGCATTAACACAACAGGTACATTTAACGGTGCTACAACTTCTGCTGTAGCAAACGGATGCAGTGGTAATTTAGATGTATACTATAAATTTGTTGCGAACGCTACTACAGCAACAATAACAGCTGATCCAGGGGCAGATGTAGATGTTATTTTAAGTGTTCTGGCGTCTTGTACAAGTACAACATCATTAGCCTGCGTAGATGATATGATTTCATCTACAACTACAGAAGTTGCTAACGTAACAGGCTTGACAGTAGGCGGAACGTATTATGTTAAAATTCAGAATTACATTCAGGAAGTTCCTTCGAATGCTGCTTTTACAGTTTGTGTTAAAAATACAGTAGCAACAGGTCTGTCTGAAACAAATGCATTGAAATCCATTACAATGTTCCCAAACCCTGCACAAGGTATGGTGCATATTGAAAATGTTTCAGAAGTTACACAGATTGAATTTATGGATGTAACAGGTAAACCTGTATTTGTAAAAGAAATCACTGGTAATAGTTCATTAGACGTTTCCTCGTTGTCTGCAGGTGTATATATCGTGAAATTAACAATGAACGGTGTTACAGAAAACAGACGTTTGGTGGTAAGCAAATAATACTTAAAAAATACTTTTTTCTTGAAAATGTCTGGTTAAAGAAATTTAGCCAGACATTTTTTTATTTATAAAACTCATACAATTATGGCTTTTTGGGTCAGAAGCTATTTTTGTTTTTATATTCCGGATGTTTTAAAATACCTTTTCTGAATAATTAATTAAAAAAATAAAATAATTTCAAGTCATTGAATTTTAACGACTTGAAATTATTTTAATGTTTTTTTTGAATCGTTGAAATCCATTTAGTGGTGTAAGGTAGTATGTTATTTTAAATAATTCCAAGGGAACTTTATTTAAACACAAAACAACAACCAACCACATGCAAAACACTACAGAGAAAAACCAGATCAGTGATCTTGGTAAAAATCGCAGAATGTTTCTGAAAACAGCAGGAGCAACTGCTGTAGCTTCGGCTATTCTTATTTCATGTAAGAAGAAGGATGATGATGATCCGGCTCCTTCTGATATGGGTGTAAATCTGGGAAGCGGGGATACCGGGATTTTAAATTATGCGTATGCACTGGAACAGCTGGAAGCAGCTTTTTACATCCAGGTAGTAGCAAACAGTAAGTTTACAACAATTTTTTCTGCATCCGAGCAGCAGTTGTTGAAAGACATCAAAGCACATGAAATTGTGCACAGAGATTTTTTAAAAGCTGCACT